>NZ_DAIUEH010000092.1:0-8860 GCF_036845245.1 Methylobacter sp. | reverse complement strand
AACCAGATGGCTTATGAAGAATTGCAGAAGTTACGGACTGCGTAACATCAGTTACCAGTTATTTATAGTCGTGAATAAATTGACCAAGTTCATCCGACGGTAGCGGTCTGCTATAGTAGAATCCTTGTACTGTGTCACATGCATTTCGGCAAAGAAAGGCAGCTTGCTGTTCATTCTCCACCCCTTCAGCGGCCACCTCCAGGGATAAACTTTTAGCAAGAGCTATGATGGCTGAGGTAACTGCCTTGTCATCTTCACTATGGGGAATATCTTTCACAAGCGAGTGATCGATTTTCAGCTCCGAAATGGGCAATTTTTTTAGATACGACAGGGAAGAATAACCCGTACCAAAATCGTCAATACTAATTCCTACACCCAACGCTCGAATCTCTTGGAGTATGTTCATGGCATCAGAAATATCTACCATCAAGGTGCTCTCTGTTAGTTCCAGTTTGAGGTTGTCCGCCGCTAGCCCGGTAGAATTCAATATATCGCGGACGTGCCGCACAAACTCCTTGTGGCGAAGTTGAAAAGCGGAAATATTCACCGATATCATCAGAGAGGGCATGCCCTCAAGCTGCCATGCACGCAGTTGACGACAGGCTGTGGCTAGAATCCAATGGCCAATTGGGCCAATCAGCCCGGAAGTCTCAGCGATCGGAATAAATTGAGCAGGGGACACCAATCCGAATATCGGATGTTGCCAACGCACCAGCGCTTCCATTCCCACCACCTGATTGCATCGTAAATCAATCTTGGGTTGATAGTGCAGCACAAGTTCATTGCGCTCAATAGCATGGTGTAAGCTGCTTTCCATTGAGAGTTTGCGAAATGCGGCAACATTCAGAGATTTACTGAAAAACTGGTGGGAGTTCGGTCCTAGCTCGTGTGCGTGGTTCATCGCAAATTCTCCGTTCTTGATAAAGGCATCTACTTCCTTCCCATCCTCTGGATAGACGGCAATACCGATATTTACCGCCAGATAGATTTCATTACCATCCACTTCAAACGGAGCCGTCATCTCCTTGAAAATACGATTAGCCACTTTGGCGCTGTCACGTGTATCTTGAATATAATTCAGCAGGATACTGAACTCACTGTTACCCAGGCGGGAAACGGTTATATCCATATTGATGTCCCCGATTTCAAAATCCAGTTCAAAATCCCTGGCAACGGCCATGTAATCGCTGTCTCGCAGTGTGCCGATCAAACGTTCTGTAAACATTTGCAGAAGGCGGTCTCCAATTGTAGATCCCAGTGTTTCGTTGATGCGTTTGAAACTGTCTATGCTCACAAAAAGCCCAACCAGGAAAACTTCATGACGATCACAATAATTGATAGCCTGCCTCAGGATTTCCTTAAACAGAGTGCGGTTGGGTAGATCGGTTAGTGGATCAAAGTAGGAAAGATGGTGTACTTGATCTTCGATTCTACGCCGTTCAGTGATGTCCTGCACCGTGCCGTGGAGTTTATCGACCCGCCCTTGTTGCACCTCGGCCTCGCCCTGGATATGCACTATATGTACTGTTTCATCCGCATGTAGCAATCGGGCTTCCAATGAGAATGCGCGGCCTTGCTGTGTGCAGCGATCCAGAGCCTGACGCAGGCTCTGGACATCGGAAGGATGAACTGTCTTGAACAGGGCAAACGGATGACTATGAAAACTTTCCGGTGCAACGCCCAACACATTTAATGCTTCTTTCGAACAGGTCATACGATCATTATTGACATCCCAATTCCAGTTGCCTAAATGGGCGATTTTCTGGGCGTGATATAAGGTCGCTTCGCTATGCGCCAGGTTTCCCAATGCCTCACTGGCACGCATCATGTATCGCAAACGATAAGGCAGAGTGGCCCAACATATCGGTTTGGTAATGAAATCCGTTGCTCCCAAGCCGAAAGAGTTGTGGATCGATTCCACATCGTCGGCTCCAGTCAGCATCACAATGGGCAATAAGCGAGAGGAAGAAAGAGCGCGCAAAGTCTCAAGACAGATAAAACCGTCCATTTTCGGCATCATTATATCAAGCAGAACCAGATCCGGATGGTGTTCCCTGAACAGCTCCAGACCGGCTTGACCATCGGCCGCGCCCAATACTTCAAAACCTTCACGCGATAAAATGTCATCAAGCATCAGGCGAACCATATCATCGTCGTCAATCGTCAAAATAAGCGGGCGTGGCTCTTGCATTGTATTGGTCATATCGATTCTATTTTTTGCTGCAAAATCTTTATAGATTCACAGTAGGTCTGTTCCATTACGGTCAGTGCTTCAGGGTTGGTTTCGGATAACCCTTCCCGAGCAGCGTTTTCGACGGTGTTGGCGAGTTCGGAAAGCTGCATCGCACCCACGTCTGCAGCGGCTGACTTCAGGCTGTGGGCGGCATGGCGTATCGCCTCTATATCACCGGTAAGTAAACCTGTTTTTATCTTTTCCAACTGTAACGGTGCGTTGGAAAGAAACAGTTTTAATACTTTCTGCACCAGGGTTGTTCCTCCTATATTGCGTAACATGGCTAACGGCTCCGGATTCACGTAGGTATCTGAAATAGCTGGTGGATTTGAAATGTTAATGTTCGGCCTCCCTGTATATTGCTTGAGTATTGCCCGTAGCGCTTCAATCCGGAAAGGTTTGGGCAAATAATTGTCCATACCCATAGCCAGGCAATGATCCTTATCACCTTCAAGCGCGTTACCGGTCAGTGCGACGATTGGCGTATGATTCCATCCAAGTCTTATCTCTTCCTCCCTGATATGTTTTGTGCTCTGGTAGCCATCCATGTCCGGCATCATTACATCAAGCAGAACCAGATGCGGATGGTGTTCCCTGAACATCTCCAGGCCGGTCTGACCGCTAGCCGCACCCAATACTTCGAAACCTTCGCACGATAGAATGTCCTTAAGCATCAGGCGAATCATGTCATCGTCGTCAATCGCCAAAATCAAAGGGCGTTGCTCTTGCATTGTATGGGTTATGTCGGCGCCAATTTCTTGTTGCAAGATTTTTACAGATTCATCGTAGGCCCGCTCCATCGCAGTTAGGTATGCCGCATCCGTGGTAAGTAATCCTTCCCGAGCAGCGTTTTCGATGGCGCGGGCTAGTTCGGAAAGTTGAGTCGCGCCGACATCGGCAGCGGCAGACTTCAGGCTGTGGGCGGCATGGCGTACTGCCTCTATATCGCCGCCAAGCAAACCTGTTTTTATTTTTCCCAGCTGTAACGGCGCGCTGGTAAGAAATAGCCTTAATACTTTTTGCACCAGGGCTGTTCCTCCTATATTGCGCAATATCGCCAAAGGCTCCGGATTCACGTAGGTATCGAGGGCAGGCGGTAACTTTGCAAGGCTAATGCCTGGCATCCCAGTATGCTGTTTGAGCATTGCGCGTAGTGTCTCAATCCGGAATGGCTTGGGCAGATAGTCGTCCATGCCCGTAGCCAGGCAACGCTCTTTGTCGCCCTCAAGCGCATTAGCGGTCAGTGCGACGATTGGAATATGTTTACGGCCTCGCTTGGCTTCTTCTTCCCGGATATGTTTTGTGCTCTCGTAACCATCCATGTCCGGCATCATACAGTCCATCAAGATCAGGTCCATACCTCCACGTCGCCAAAGTTCCAGTGCTTCCAAGCCGTTATTAGCTATCACAACCGTGCAACCCAGCTTTTTTAGCACTGCTCGTCCGACTTCCTGATTCACTCTATTATCTTCCGCCATTAAAATATGCAGGCCCAGTAATTCTGTGTTTACGACACTGTCGGTTTTGGCCGCAAACAGGTTCAGCAGAGCATCATGCAGCACTCTTTTGTGTACTGGTTTCAATAGATACAGATCGCAGTCGCTCTCGCATATGCTGACCTGTTCGCTTTCAAACGTACTGGAAGTCAGAATAACCACACGCATGGCGTCAAAACGTTTATCGTCGCGGATCCGATTTGTCATCTCTATACCGGATAGATCGGGCAGCTTCATGTCTATAAGTGCTAGGTCAAAAAATTGTCTTTGTTGTGCATTCTGATCCAGAAGCTCCAGGGCATGCGCACCATTTTCTGCCAAGTGAGGTATCATGCCGAATTCAAGTGTATGTCCTTTGAGAAGGATGGCGTTACCGGGATTATCGTCAACAATGAGCACCTGCTTACCTTGCAGCTCAGAGTGCAGAGGTGGAAACGGCACGGGTGCCAGTGCCGGTTGTAAACATATTTTGAGCCGGAATTCAGAGCCCGCACCGAGCGTGCTGCTCACCGCGATATCCCCGCCCATCAACACGGCCAGATCCTTGCTGATGATAAGTCCCAAGCCCGTGCCGCCATATTTGCGCGTAGTCGACCCATCCGCCTGGCTGAAAGGTTTGAATAACTGTGACATTGTCTCTGGCGATATTCCAATGCCGGTATCGCGTATATAAAAACACAATGCGATTTCCTGTTGACAGGCAATGTTGTCAGGATCGAGGCTGACCAGGAGTTGAACTTTACCTTTATTAGTAAATTTGATCGCATTGGCAAGCAGATTGGTCAGAATCTGACGCAAGCGATTGGGGTCGCCTCTTATTTCCAGCGGAACAGC
Source organism: Methylobacter sp. (assembly GCF_036845245.1). NCBI lineage: Bacteria > Pseudomonadati > Pseudomonadota > Gammaproteobacteria > Methylococcales > Methylococcaceae > Methylobacter > Methylobacter sp. The sequence continues at coordinate 4,297 of NZ_DAIUEH010000092.1, read as the reverse complement.
GCTATCTATTTCGTATTCCAGAGCAATACCTTTATCGTGGGTCGGTTTCTGGAATAACGAGGTCGTTTGTTCCACTAGATTTCTCAAGTGGAAATCCAGCATTTCCAGCTCCATCTTACCCGCCTCAATCTTGGAAAAGTCGAGGATGTCATTGATAATGGAAAGCAACGAGTCTGCGGAGCGATACACGAGCTCTGTATATTTCTGCTGCAATGGTTTGAGTTCCGTTCCCAGCAACAGTTCAGTCATGCCCAATACGCCATTCATCGGCGTGCGAATTTCATGACTCATGTTGGCCAAAAATTGCGACTTGGCTTTATTGGCGGCCTCGGCCTGTTCTTTTGCTGTGAGCGCATCCTGAATGGCTGTTTCAAGACTTTGGTTTTTTTCCGATAATTCCTGGGTTCGGGCGATTACCTGTTGTTCCAGATGCGCCCGATGCAGCTCCAGTTGCTCGTCGCGTTGCTGGATTTCATTCAGCATAGTGTTGTAAACAGAGGCCATTTCGCCAAATTCATCGGTGTTGATTCGAGTGAGGCGCCGGGTAAAGTTTTTCTCATGGGCTACCGTTTGCATGGCTTGCATCAGTTCTAACAGCGGCGCCAGAAAAACCCTCTGTAATTTGGTAGAGATAAAGATAATGGATAGACCGGTAAAGACAACAACCAAACTAATGATTAAATAAAATCTATTGAGCAACGCATGTAGTCCGCTTTGGTCATCGGCCAAATGCAAAATACCTTGCAATTCACCTTCCAGAAAAACGGGCCTGAATAGATGTAGGACATCGTCTGAATCATAAGTGATGACTTGTTTATAAAGCGGTAACGGAGCATTTTGAGCGTCCGCTTTGAACAATCGGCTAAACCAGGTGGTAATCTGTGTACGCAGGAATTGAATCGAATTCTGCGGTTGCGTGCTACTTTGCGAGACAGTGATCAACGTTTTGATAGTCTCGCTGGTCCAGTTTGTTATCGACTTTTTAGGTGATTGGTAAGCTGCAAAAATATTACCGTCATTGTCGTACAAATGGGCATAAAGCAAACTCGGTTGGCTCTTCATGCCGTTCAGCATTTCCTGGGCGCTTTTGACTTCATTAAAAGCCAATGATACGGAACCGTTCCAGGCAATAAAATCCGCGATTAACAGCAGTTGTTTTTCGGTGTCGCTCTTTTTGGTGAAATATTCGTTGACTACCACGGCAGCCGTTGCCAGAAGTAGAGCCAGCATGGCCGTTAAAGTCATAATCGAAATTAATTTGACCCGTATCGGAGCGTTACTAAACCATTTCATAGTCATTTTTAATTACCGATTATTTTGGCTAGCTTTAACAATCTTGCGCTGATATTCAAATTCGATTCGCGCGCCACAGGCAAGTTTACATGTAAGGTGATTTTACCATCCACATTTTCCAGACCGACCATGCCACCTTGCACGGCAAAATCATAGCCTTCGCCGATGGTCAGTAGCGGAAGTTTTTTTATTTCTACAAACACTTGCAGCAAAATATTTTGTTTTAAGTCGCTGATATAAAGCACATGGCACTGTTCAAAATTACGTAAGCGAGTTAGATTAGTCACCCGTAGCGTTTTATTGCCTACCGATTTATAGTCAATACCGACAAAGGATTGCTGCACTACGTTATCGCCTACCACACAAAGATCAATCGTATCTTTTATTGAAGCATTGTCCGGCCAGGTAGTAAAACGCACAATATTCAGCGTTAAGGCTGCCAGAACGGTCTGTTCTTCGAGTGACTGGGCAAGCGTTGGCAGGTTAATGTTAAGTAATAAACTCAGGCCCAACAACAACGGCAGAAATTTTCTGCCTCGTTTGTTCATATGTCAAAAATTCCAACTTATTTTGCCGTACATGCCACGGTCGATGGCAGTCGGCAAGACTTGGTTTTCCGCTATATATTCCAGGTGTTGTTGCGCCAGCAGGTTTTGGCCTACCAACGATAATTCTATATGTTTATAAGGCCGCCAGGCGGCGCGCAGATCAAGTGTAACATAGGCTTTGATAGTGGTATTGGGAAGAGCGCCCACTGTGAAATTGGTGTCGACATAACGTAACCAGAAATCCAAATCAATATCCCGCCAGGGCGAAAGTGAGCCTCGCAATGAAGTCCGTTGATTTGGACTGATAGGGGTTTGTGGGTTGCCGATACTGTCGTCTAATTGTGTATGCAGCCAGCTGTAATTGATATCCCAGCGCCACCAGTCCAGCATTTGCCAGACAGTAGCAATTTCGACGCCGTAGGTCTTACCTTGCAGTTTGTTGGTAAAAACCAGGGGCAGTACCAGGGATGTACCATCGAAAAACGGTGTGCCTGCAAGCGGATAGCGCAGGTCACGATAATCATTGTAAAACCCGGTTACATCCAAAGAAACCGATTTGGTAAAAGTCGTTCTATAACCCGCTTCATAAGTAATGACTTCCTCGGAACGGTAGCCGGGATTGCCTTGAATCGTTATTGCAACGGGTGGTGTGCCGAAAGGAGGGAAAGGCAAAGCCTGTGGCGGTACAATATTACTCAGCAAGTTGAAATCCTGCTCTACTCGCGATGGCGTACGAACCGCTCTTGAGACGCCGGCCCAGAGCCGGTGTTGATTGTGGGGCGCCCACATAATTCTGGCTGAGGGTTGGCCTTCGAAGCCACTGTAATCATTATGCTCAAATTTGGAACCGACTGTCAGCCAGAGCGTGTTGTCGATCAGCGTCAGCTCATCCTGGATAAAGCTGCTGACCACTTGGTCATTGACGCTGGCCGGGTTGATTTTGAAAATTGTCGGACCATTTTGGATATTATTACCCGCGATATGGTCATGGCCAAAACGGTAACCCAGTCCCCAGACGATCTCATGCTGGTCCAGCAATGCGAAACGATGTTGAAAATCAAGGTCCAGGGTATCGCGGCTATCATCCCATGGCCCCTCATGACGAGTATAGGTATCGTAATAAAATTGCAGTGAGTAATCCGATGTCGGTGAAAAAGTATGTTGCAATCGGCTCAGTAAATTACCGCCGGAGGAGGGGTTGTAGTCATTTACATTGGCCAGGAAAGGCGGGGCAATTTGCGGATAGTAAGAAGACTGATTGATTTGGGTTTGATAAATATCACCTTGAAATGTCAGTGCATCCTTGGGATTTAATTTCGAATCCAGACGAAAGCCGCCTTGTACTTTATTCCAGTTATCGCCGGCTCCGCCGCCAGTTAAATGTGTGTTTTCGTCACGATTAAAACCTTTAACGTAAGCTCTTGCGGTGGTTTCCTCACCCAGTTTTGTACCGTAGCGAAATGAACCAAAGTCTTGTTCCTTAGTGCCGCCACCGGCATTCAATGAAACGCCCTGAGTTTGGGATGAATGCTTGGTAATGATGTTGATTACCCCATTCACCGCATTAGCGCCCCACAAGGTAGCGCCAGGGCCGCGGATGACTTCGATGCGGTCTATGTCTTCCATCATCACATCCTGGTTTTCCCAGTACACACCGGAAAAGGAGCGGGTATAGGCGCTACGGCCGTCGATCAGGACCAGTAACTTATTGGCAAAGCGGCTGTTGAAGCCTCGGGAGCTGACCGCCCATTTATTTGCATCAATTTTAGCTACATCCAGACCTGGCGCAAGGCGTAACGCATCGGGAATACTGGTAGCGCCGGAGCGTTTTATGTCATCGTTGGTAATCACAAACGCCGCTGCCGGAGCATCATTAAGGGATTGGGCTTTTTTTGCAACAGAGGTAACTTCAACATTGAGCAAGTCTTCTACACTCAGGTTGAGCGCCTCGTTTTGCTCTTCAGAACTGGCTCGAGGGCTGAAACATAAAATAATCACCGATAGGTAATAACTAATAACAGCTTTTTTATTATTAATCATATGAGCTTAAGGTATTAGGTCGCGCATTGACGACTGGCTGATATTCTGAATTGTGTTTGCCATGCCCGACATAAAGGCATCCATAAACAAAGCGATAGAATTATTGGACTAGTTGCTCTGTAAGCTATAGCGATTATTAATGCTCTAGCACCGAGTTGTTGCTGGTTGAAGTCGCGAATCGCGGTAAAGAAGTGATATTTTATTGTAACCTTGCCGGAAAGGTGAAAATGGTTGATGTAGAATCTTTGTTTAATCGCACGGTGGGACTGGTCAACTTGTCTAAGTCTGTCATGTTGTTCGGTAAATGTCTTGTGACTTATTTTTTTTATCAAGACGGTGCCTTTCATGAGCTAAGGTTATTTAATTAATCAAAGGTAAACCCCCAGCTCTGCTGGGGGACTCACAAAGTTTGACAA
>NZ_DAIUEH010000091.1:0-9241 GCF_036845245.1 Methylobacter sp. | reverse complement strand
TGGCCGGGTCGGCCAAAGCGGGGTTAAGCAAGATCGGTTTTGTCAGCGATCCGACGAAAAGGCCTTAAGGAACGTGCATGAAATAACTTGAGCATTTTATTCTCCTCACCCCAACCCTCTCCAGAAGGAGAGGGAGCCAGTTGTCGAAGTTATTTCATGCGCGTTCCTAAGCCGGATTGTAGAATCTGCTGTTTGTACTCGGAATTTCCATGTGCAATTAGCTTACATAGCCTAGGTATATCTACGAAACGAAAATAACCTATCTACATTTTGGCAATAGTATTCACCGATACAAGTCGGGCCTGATCCAGTAATAGTTATGTAACATATTGTTTATAAAAATAATTCATCCAGAAAATCCAGATTATTTTTCCCGACGCACATCTAATGCTTCTCAGACTCTGATCCGTATTTGGGTCATACGCCTCTATACAAAAATCCTTACAGCTTGCTTAAAGCGTTATATACAATAGAATATAACACTTTAAGCAAACATGCCTGAAAACCGCTTCCCCACTTTCGGCATCTGACTATTTGAAGGTTAAATTATGAAACGCCAATGTCTCCCTTTGACGGCCGCCCGTCGCAATACAGAACAATCCTTGGTTTGATCCCATCTTATACGACATCAGCTAAAGTCTAAGGATGTTTGAACGAACAAACTGTACTTTATCAAGTCGCGACTCGTTCTGTACGGCGAGCTTGATTAAAGCCGATAAACCTGTTCTCAGGTATAGCGTAACTTGCGACCACACCGGGTTGGAACTATGACTATTCCTGTCAGCATATCAATAACCGTCGACACAACAGCTCGAAACAACTCAATGCATTGGAACGGCGTCGATTTGAACTGGGCTTATAATGTTCTGCTGGTCAGCATCCTCGGCCGGACGCAATGTATGCACCGCGCGCAGGATGTACTCCACGACTCATTGCTGCGCTTCGCGCTGGTGAACAAGCTCAAGCCGGTCAAGCAACCGCATGCCTACCTGCGTACCGTTGTGCGTTCGGTGTTGGCAGACCAGCACCGCGACCAATCCCGCTGGACGGCATTACCGGAAAACGATGAAGAACAACACGGCAACCCGGTTGCCGATTTTGGTGGATTCGCTCCTTCCGCAGAACATTTGGCCGAGCTTAATCAACGCCTGGAGATACTGCAACGGGTGTTGGATTGTTTGCCGCCCCGGTGTCGGGAGGTCTTTTGGCTGTTCCGGGTGGAAGGTTTCAGTCAGAAGGAAATCGCCGAACAGTTGGGCGTCGGCCTCAAAGCCGTCGAATACCAATTGGCTCGGGCCTTGGTGGATTTGGAAGCGGTCAGTACACTATTGGCGTGAACAAGATCAAGCAAGAAGCCGCCCTCTGGTTTGCGCGGGTGCAACATACCTCTCCCGACGACCCCAACCGCCGCCGATTCGAAACATGGCTACGGCAAAGCCCGGCGCATGCCGAAGCCTATGCCGCGTTTGAGAAGCTCTGGTCCCGTCTCGATTCCAAGGCCGATCTGGAAGCCATGGCCAATGCCCTCGAACATAAACGCGCGCAGGAATTCACTCGCCGTCGCCGCCTGCTTAAGGGCGGCGCTGTAGTGCTGCTGCTCGGCAGCGGCCTGGGGGAGCTGCTCTATCAACAATGGCTGAGTTATCCGCTGTGGCAGTCGGCCTTGCAAACCGCAGTCGGAGAAATTGGCGATCAGCTGTTGCCGGATAGCAGCCGGCTCACCCTGGGCGCGGACAGTCGGGTCCAGGTCGCATTCAGCCATGGCGAACGGCGAGTGGAATTGCTCCAAGGCGAAGTCCTGTTCGACATCGCCCGCGACGAACAACGCCCTTTCATTATAGGCAGCGGCATTGCGCAAATCACCGTACTGGGTACGCGCTTCGTAGTAACCCGATTGGCTCATCAAGTACGGGTCAGCGTCCAACGCGGACGGGTCGAGGTCAGTTCAGGGCATTTCTGGAATCGGCGGCGATTGGTGCTTGAAGCCGGCGAGGTGGCGGAAGTCGCGGCAACCGGCAATCGGACCGACAGCCCGCAAAAAGTCCGGCGCGATGCGGACGACGCTTTCGCTTTTACCCGAGGCAGCCTGGTATTTACCAAGGCGTCGTTGAACGAACTGGCTGAAACCCTGTCCCGCTATCATCGTCGGCCTGTGCGCGTACTGGATGGCGTCATTGGCGTTCCGGCCATTACAGCCGTCGTTCACACCGACGACATCGACGGCTTTCTGGATGTTCTCCCCCGCATATCGCCGGTCAGCGTACTCGACAACGGCAAGCAAATCTGGCTGGGTAGCTTGGTTCGATAAGGAGCAAGAGGGGAAATGCCTGTCTTGTAGGCCCCACGCCTACCCTTAATACTGTTGATTTGAACAATGCAAAGCCCTCTCCAAAGCATAAGCATCTACACAACTTTTTTGCATTATAAATACAATGAGTTACAAGCCGAGCCAACTCCCTCTCCTGCTGGAGAGGGTTGGGGTGAGGAGAATAAAAACAACCACTTATATCCCCCTCATCCCAACCTTCTCCCTCAAGGGAGAAGGAGCAGGCACTTGTGTAGATACCTATCTCTCCAGAGGGAGAGGGTTGGGTAACGACTGCAAGGATGCAGGAGGTAGAGCAACGCAGGGAGCAGTTGCCGAGGGGAAATCAACACAGGAAAAAGCTTATCTGTATCCCCTCATCCTAATCGTCTCCCTGAGGGTGAAGGAACACGCACTCTGAAGTCAACGTACGCGATAACGGCGAGCAAATCTGTGTCGGGGTAGCTTGGTTCGATAAGGAGCAAGGGGGCAAAAACCTCGTCCCAAAGTTCCTGACTTAAATCCACTTTACCGGATTCGCCATTGTTAAAGGCCAGCCAAAGCAAACCCGGTCTTGTAATATATTCATCTTTCTTTTTGCTATATGATAGAGCCTGAAATCATAATCCAAGGTTAAAACGCCATGCAGCTTACTTTAGAAATTCCTGATCAATATATTCAGGGCCAGAATCAAAGCCAAACAGCTCAGCAGATTAAGCTGTATGCTGCATTGTTGATGTTTCAATCCGGCCAATTGTCCCGAGGAGCCGCGTGTGAATTTGCCGGAGTCGATATTTACGATTTTTTCCTGGCCTGTAAACAGCATCATATTAGCGCAATAAATACCTCTGTAGAATCTATAGAAGCGGATGTTCTGCGTTTTCAACAACGGCACCATTAATGATCGTTGTTGCGGATAGTTCCGCTCTGGTTGCCCTGTCTGTATGCGATAGTCTCCAATTACTAGGTGCGTTATTTGGTGAAGTTAAAGTTCCACAAGCCGTTTATGATGAGGTTTGTATTGCTAATAAAGCGGAATCTCAAGTATTGAAATCCTATCTGGAAGATAAAGTCTGTAGTACCTCCGTGCCTATCAGCATCGAAAAATCGAATGGTCTGGGTAAGGGGGAATTGGCTGCTATCTGCCTGTATAAACAGCTTTCCGCAGATTTGTTGTTAATTGATGATGCGAGAGCCAAAAAGGTAGCTTATCTTAACAACCTTGAGGTAATGGGGAGTCTGGGTGTATTACTTTTAGCTAAAAAGACCGGTTTAATTGCCGCGATTAAACCATCACTGATCCTGCTACGTTGTTCTGATATTTTTATTAGTGAGCATCTTTTAGATCAAATATTGATAATGGCTGGCGAGTCAGGAGAGTAACAGTTCAAAAACAGTTTTCCGGTCCATATCCAAACTGGATACGTTTGAAGAGTCAGAAAACATGGGGTGAGAGAGATCTAAAAAACGCAATCCGTGACCGTTTGCAGCATATAAAGAGAATGGCTGCAGCCTCTTTCCCGGGGTCTCTACCCATACTCACAGTAAAAGCGAAAATCTGAAAAAAACCTCAAAACAGGCCTAGGGTAAAACCGGGGCTTCTCCGTCAATCAGGAAACAACCAAGCCAATGTTATCCTGGAGAAGCCCCATGTCATCATTTCATAAACCAAGCCTACGGCCTGTTGCCGCGCTCATCATAGCCTCGTCGCCCCTGGCGGTTGATGCCGCCCCTATGGATTTCAACCTGCCTTCGCAACCGCTGGAAGCCGCCATCAAGGCGGTTGCCAAAACCGGCGGACTCAATGTCGCTTTGGATGGCAGCCTGGTCGAAGGGAAAACATCGCCCGCCGTGAAAGGCCGTTTTGAAACCGAAGAGGCCTTGCGGAGGGTGCTGTCAGGCAGCGGTCTTTCCGTTTCGCTGCAAGGAGGGAGCGCCGTCATCGGCAAAGCCGATACCCATCTTAAGGAAGTGGCGGTGGTGGGCGACGCAGTCAGCATCCCTAAGGAAGGAAGTGCGGAAGCAGGTTATAAGGTCGATACCGCCAAAAACGTTGGGCCTTGGGGTACCAAGAAACTACTGGATACGCCTTACTCTATGGCGGTAACCAGTAGCGACTTAACCTACAACACGATAAGCAGTTCTCCTGTACAAATTTTTGAAAAACTTCCCTTAACTCAAGTACGTATCGCAACGGCTGGCAGTTCCATGATCAGCAATATCAATATGCGTGGTTTCCTAGTACAGAAAACCATTATCGACGGGGTGAGAAACGACAATACCGGCTACGGCATGTTCATCGAAGACGTGGACAGGATTGAAATGCTGAGCGGCTTGTCGGGATTTTTATATGGGCAGGGTAATGTTGGCGGTGCTATCAATTACGTGACTAAACGTCCGACCTCTACACCGCTGTATGAGGCCACCGTGGGTAATTACGGCGGTGAAAAATATTTCGGCCATGTAGACCTGGGCGGCCCGATAGATCGGGATGGGAAATTCGGCTACCGCATGAATATTATGGCGCAAGACGGCGATACGCCCATCAAAGACCAATCCCTGACAAAATGGCTGGCGAGCGGCGCATTGGATTGGCATGTCATGGATAACCTGTTGATACAAGCCAATGCCTCTACCGGCTATTACAAACTGAATAATACACAGCAGGAATGGTCTTTCCCTGCTAACAGTACCCTCGCCAGCGTGCCTGCCGCACCCGATAACAAAAGGCTTTGGACACCGAACGGTACTTTTGACGAGCTTGAAGTCAACAAGGTGGGTGCCAATTTAAAATATGACCCTAATGACATCTTTTCACTAAGATCAGGGTTTGGTCATTTTGAATATTTACGCAACCAAATCTATGGCACCACCGCATCGGTGATGAGCAATACCGTCTATAACACCGGAGTCAATAAACGTAGAATGCAAGAAATCAGCGACGGTGAGTATGCCTATCTTGATTCGCGTTTCAAAACTTTCAACATAGAACATAAACTGACCTTGGGAATTAATTTTTCCCAGAATGAATTTGGGTATGGTGCTATTAACGGGGCATTAAACTTTGTCCTGCTACCTCCCAAAGATTTAAACCTATCCGACCCCAATTCAGCCAACAAAATCAATCCCATTGCCGGCTTCGATTTTAACCAGTTGAGCATGGTGACCAGTTCAGAAACCGCCAACTATAATTACGTTATCGGCGACGATATAAAAATCAACGACCAATGGTCGGCACTCGTCGGTCTGAACTACTCCAACATCCAGGCAAAGAGTTTCAATACGGCAACGGGGGCTGTTACCAGCAGCTACGACAAATCTGCACCCACCCCTAGCGGATCGCTGCTTTTTAAACCGCTACCCAACCTCACCACCTATGCCAGCTACATGGAGTCGCTGGAACAAGGCACGATAGTTGGACCCACCTACAAAAACGCTAATGCCATTCTTGAGCCGTTGACCAGCACCCAATACGAAGTCGGCGCCAAGGCGGAACTGGGTAAAACCTTGCTGACCCTGGCATTGTTTCAGATCAATAAAGGAAATCAATACTCTAATGATGGTTCGTCCACCGGAACCTTTGTGCAAGACGGCAGGCAGGTACATGAAGGCATAGAACTTACCGCCACGGGCAAAGCGACGGAGAATTTGACTGTGCTGGGTGGATTTACCGTCATGGATCCAAGGGTTGAAAAAAGCAACAGTCCTGCTTTGGAGGGTAAACAGCCCGCTTATGTCTCCGATAAAATGGCAAAGCTGTATGCGGAATATGCCTTGCCGTTTGTACGCGGATTATCGCTGACCGGGGGTGTTTACTACACCGGAGAATCCTACGCCGACACGGCGAATAAGTTCAAGGTTCCCTCCTATACCACAGGCGATCTAGGTGCCAGATATGTCACAAAACTGTCCGGGAACGAGGCTGTACTTAGGCTCAATGTGACCAATGTCACCGATGAAAACTATTGGATAGTGGGTGCAAGTGGTTTAGGAACTCCACGTACCGTGGCTTTTTCTGCAAGCATGAAGTTTTAATCGGCTTTCGATTCGCAACCAAGCGGGGCGGGGTTTGCAACCCCGCTCCTAACGTTTTTTCGATGCCTGAGTTAAGCAGCTATGTTGGAGTCTCGCAAAACATTTCGAACGGGGCAACATGCCCCGTCCGGCTGCCGGAGACAATACGCACTACCGTTTTTCTAACACCACATGAACCAGGGCCGTTACCGGCCCATTTGAATCTTAAAATAAGGAGACCTAAATGAATTTTCCCCTGCAAGAAACACCGACTGGCAGCGAACTGGCCGGTGCCGGCGTCTATATCCGCAACCTGCCGCACCTGCACTACAGCTCGGTAACCCTGTTCCTGCGCGAAGTGCAGGGCAAGCTGCTACGGCACGTAGCGAGAGAAAAAGTCTCGACCAGCGGTTGGTCGCTGGACATGCTCGGCGAGCATGCTTCTCTGCTGGAGGCCAGCGACGGCCGCGAAGAGGACCGCAAGACCTGGCTGCTGCGCCATGGCCCGGACCTGATCACTTTGATCGAAGTCATAGACGGCTGGGCCGACGTCGCCACCGCCGGAAAAGACCTGGTCGAGGTGGAGGCAACCTGCACCGCCGTTGCCGGACAAATTGCCACCAAGGACCCCGGCGGCGTCACCCCCATTACGTTTTGGGCGCTCGACCCCGACAAATGGCCGCAACCGATGATGCGCAAGTTGCCGACGCCGGCTTGGCAGGAACTGGCCGACAACTACAACGACGGCGTCGTGGCGGGTATGGAACGCCTGTTTGCGCTCGATGGCTGTCCGAAGGAACGCATGATCCTGTGGCATGGCGCCCCCGGCACTGGCAAGACCCATGCGCTGCGGGCGCTGATCCACGAATGGCAATCCTGGTGCGACGTGGCCTTCATCACCGACCCGGAACGCTTCGTCGGCGGCTCGCCCACTTATCTGTTCCGGGTCGCCAATTTCACCGGCGGGCGCACCGCCGCCGAGTCGCACCGGCGCAGCAAGCTGATTATTCTTGAAGACGCCGGCGAGTTGATGACCACCGAGGCGCGCCTGTCAATCGGGCAAGGGCTGTCGCGGCTGCTCAATTTGACCGACGGTTTGATGGGGCAAGGCTTGAACGTGATGGTGCTGATCACCACCAACGAACCGTTGAGCGCAATGCACCCGGCCGTGGTGCGTCCGGGGCGCTGTTTATGCGAGATGGCGTTTGGAGAACTTTCCGCCGAAAAGGCCAATCGCTGGCTGCGCGCGCATGACAGCCAGGTCGTGGTCGATGAACCCACTTCCCTTGCCCAGCTTTATGCGATTGCCGGTGGACGTATCGCCTGATAATCGGGTCGGGCAACCGCTTTTCGTTGCCCGACATTTCGGTATTCAAAGTTCCTCTCCGTATGGCAACAGGGTAAGGTCGGGCATAAACAGCATGTCCGACCAAGTGGGTAAGTATTCAGACCCCTTAGCTCCATACGGTTGGCTTAGCCATTAAACGGTTGGTTTAGAATTTTATGGCTAAGTTACGCCAAGACCTTCCAGGTTTTAAAAACCTGGAAGGTCTAAATACGGTCGGGGTCTGAATAGTGACCCAAGTGGAAGCAAACAGGGAACGAATATTTTGTCCATTTTTTAAACCATTATTTTCTATTATGAAACTACCGGCATGTTTTCGACATTCGGCCCAGCGAGTACCATTCTGCCTTACCGTTGCCGTAAGCCTCCTGATGGTGCTGTTTTCAGCGCTTCCGCCCCGCCTTGCCGAGCCGGTCAGTGCCGATAAAACCCGCGTTGTCCACGATATGGCAGGCCATCCGGTGCGCTTGGAAGGAACGGCCCGGAAAGTGATGATTTTCGCGCCGATGCTTTGGCACTATGTCAACGTTGATGGCAGCGATAAACACGTATTCGCCATTGCCAAGTACATGAAAAAAGAAGCTCAGCACACGCTGTTCGGCAAGCTCTATCCCGGCGCGGCGAGCAAAGACGAAGCGCTGACCAGCGCCGGCGCTGTTCCGCTGGGCGTCGAGCAGGTCTTGCTGGAACGTCCCGATGCCGTTCTTAGCTGGACGGGCTTTGCCACGGGACTCGAAAACATCCGCTATCCCGGTTTGGTCAAACTCGACAGCGACGCTTCCCCGGCCAATGCAGTGCTCTACCGGCTATTCGGCGAACTGGCCGGTCAATCGCAACGCGTGCAGTGGTTATTCGATCGCTATGGACGGCAAGTCGACGACATCCGAACTAACGTGCCAAGCGGTTCGCAGCCAGCCAAGATCATCGTGCTGAGCAGTGATCGCCTCTACCTCTGGGGTGCGAATGCGGCCGGTTTCAATGCCAACCTTCGTTTATTGAACGCTGAAAACGTCGCCGCCGGGGTCAAACGGCAAAACGGCGATACCAACATCGAAACCTTGCTCGGCTTCGACCCGGAGGTGATTTTTATCGCTTCTTATTACATGTCGGCATTTTTTCCTGCCGATGTGTATGCCGATCCGCGTTTGCGTTCCCTGCGCGCCGTCAAGAACCGCCGCGTCTACCGGATGCCCGCCGGTGCCTCGCGGATGGAAGGCCCTGTCGAGTTGCCGCTGTTGATGGCGTGGATGGCGGAATTGCTCCACCCGGAAATAACGCCAAAGATTCGTTTACGCGAGATGATTCGCCAGACTTACCAGGAAGTATATGGCTATGCGATGTCCGAGCGAGAGATGGATGAGCTGTTGCAGATCGAGCACAACAACATATCGGTGAATTACGAGCGGTTTGCTCGGGTTCCCACGTAGCGGGGAACGAATATTTTGTCATTTTTTAAACCATTATTTTCTAGTATGAAACTATCGGCATGTTTTCGACATTCGGCCGCTGCTCGGCGGCAGGAACAAAGCAACGGCTCTCCAGGCGTTAATCGTTGCTCAGGTTTTAAATCGGCCGAT
>NZ_DAIUEH010000090.1:0-9489 GCF_036845245.1 Methylobacter sp. | reverse complement strand
CGTGTAGTATTTGTCCCATAGCTTTTGCTCCTTGAGTTCAAGATAGTTTATACCAATTAAATATGGGACTAAACACCCTAATAAGTCAGTCAAATTGATGCGCCTCCTGTTGGCGGTTTTGACATTCAATTTTTATCAATGTTTCGCGGTTTCGCTTGAACTCTCAGAGCGGTTGCGTCCCTTACTGTAATTAATCATAAGTAAACCCCCAGCTCTGCTGGGGGACTCACAAAGTTTGACAATTACGGGAATCATCGAGAGTCTCCTTATCTGTGAACCGCCTAAAGTTCTAAAGATAAGGAAACAAACGATGACTTCACTCGAAAGTTTAAATCATACGAAATGGGAATGTAAGTACCACATAGTGTGGATTCCAAAATACCGGAAAAAGAGCCTTTATAAGGAGTTGAGGCAATATTTGGGGGCGATGCTGAAAGATTTGGCATCACAAAAGGAATGCAAGATAGTGGAAGGGCATTTGATGTCAGACCATGTCCATCTTTTGATGTCGATTCTCCCCAAATACTCAGTATCACAGGTTGTTGGATTTATAAAAGGTAAAAGCGCCATATCCATAGCACGAACCTATATGGGCCGAAGAAAAAACTTCACAGGCCAGAGTTTCTGGGCAAGAGGGTATTTTGTTTCAACGGTGGGCAGGGATGAAGCAACCGTGCGAAACTACATCAGGCATCAGGAAGAAGAGGACAAGCGAATAGACCAACTCGATTTATTTTAAGGCACCGCCACCTTTAGGTGACACAAAATCAACCCGCTTTGAGCGGTTCATATTTTCAAGCCTCCGGCTTTGCCGGAGGTTTTTGACTAGGCATTTAAATAAGGCACTATGAATTCCAATATTGACTCTGCTTGGAGTATGATACTCCCCATATTTTAGACCAGCAGTTAAGATAGAAAGCCTTACCCAAAAGGCAATCTAAACTATGGCAAATATACGCAAGAACCACACAACGGAATTTAAAACCAAAGTGGCCGTTGAGGCGATTCGCCAATAAAAAACGATTAACGAACTGACTACAGAATACGGTGTCCACGCGACACAGATCAATCTCTGGAAAAAGCAGGCGTTAGCCATGATTCCAGAAGCGTTCACCGGAAAGAAAGAAAAAGCACGAGAAAACCAGCAGCAGGACATTGACGAGTTGCACCGCCAGATAGGCCAGCTCATTGCCGAACGGGACTGGCTCAAAAAAAAGTCCTCGGCCAGCCATTAGCGGCAAGGCAATCGTGGGTTGGCCCGCAAGACCCACAGTTCAGTGTCCGGTAACAATGCAACCTGTTGGGGCCGAACCGTTCGTCCCTATACTACCCGCCTGCGGGTGAAAGCGAAGAAAACCTCGCTCTAATGCGATTGTTGGACGAGCAATACACTCGGACACCTTATTATGGCGTATTGAAAATGGTGGCGCATTTACGTCATTTGGGGCATGTCGTTAACCCCAAACGGGTCAGGCGTTTGCTGCGGATAATGGGATTGGAGGCTGTGTACCAGAAGCCCGATACCAGCCAGCGAAACCCGGAACACCAGGTTTACCCCTACTTGTTGCGCGGCTTGGTTATCGACCGCTGCGACCAGGTGTGGAGCACTGACATCACTTATATCCGACTGGCATCAGGCTTCGTATACCTGATGGCGGTGATTGACTGGTACAGCCGATACGTCTTTGGCTGGGCATTGAGCACCACCTTAGATGCTGACTTCTGTATTGAAGCGGTGGGAAGCATAACCGAACGCAAGCAATGCGAAATATTCAACACCGACCAGGGTTCGCAGTTCACCACGCCCCGCTTTACCAAGCCGTTGCTAGACAAAGGCATCAAAATCAGTATGGACGGACGGGGGCGGGCACTGGACAATATTTTTGTCGAGCGGCTGTGGCGTACGATCAAGTATGAGCATGTGTACTTGCAGGATAAGCACACCGTCCAGGAAACATGGCTAGGGTTGAAGGATTTCTTCAATTTCTATAATCATGAACGGTTCCACCAATCATTGGACTATCGGACGACGGCTGACGTGTATTTAGGAAAGCGTTATAAGAAGCATGAAACAACCCATTTTTATCAACCGGCTTCTATCTTGATTTCATGAGATTTTGGTCTAGACAATGGGGAGTACCTTAATAATATTGGCGGCTTTTACAGTTTTAATACTATTTTCGTTTTCCAATGCTTATGCGCATAAAGCAACGGGGCATACATCGGCGCAGAAATTCGGTAGAGGTTTGGCAGAGATGACCTGCGGTTTTCTTGAAATACCGGGTAATATCGTTAAAGAGACTAAGGCTAAAGGAGCGATTGGCTTTCCTATCGATCTTGCTACAGGCTTGGGCATGACTGTAACCCGCGAACTGGTCGGCGTTTATGAATTTCTTTCGGCGCCTTTTCCGGTTCCTGCAGGTTTTCAACCGATTTTAACTCCGGAATACCCGTGGGATTATTTTGAATAAATCCCTTTAGAGCGCGTTAGTGTGTAACAAGTCAGAGGGTTTAGGCTCGATTGGTTTCGGGTAATATGCATTGATTCATGGCTAAATCAATGGAGGCCGATCCCAATGACTTGTGTGCCCAAGGTGTTTGATTTAAACAAATTGAGATGAGTGGATTTTTACCGTTCACCAGATAGCTGTCATCGACAGGCGGTAATTTGAAACCGGAATATATGGCTGAGTTCCGTTGCTACGAAGAACTGAACGATTTTCTTCAGCTAGCAACTCCCCTGGAATAGTTTTGATCTTTTTCCTCGCCCAAAGTACCTACTGTTGGCGCTCTATTTTCTGTATTCATAAGCTGATGTTGCGAAGCTGACTCGGATATTCGGGTTTATTATGATTAAGCCAAAAAATAAAACAAACAAACTGTTTAACGTATAATTTGACAAACTGCGGTGGCGTGAGCTGAGCCTATAAAATCGCTTAAAAGCCCAGATGCCAGTCATAATCATAAAAGTTTAGAGGTTGTAGATTATGGATAAGAACAACATGACGAAAACTGAAGATCGAAGAGGCTTTTTTCGAATTGATGACGAAGTTACTCTTTTTTACAAAAAAATAGATGAAAAATTGGTGAACGAGCCGCACCATGTTTCCGACAATATTTTAAATAGCTGTTCGTTGTCTACCGCACTTGAAACAATATCGCAGGAATCGACATTGTTATTGCACAGGCTGGACAAAAACCTGCCTGAGGTAGCGGATTACTTAAGGTTAATAGACGCAAAAATCAATCTTCTTGCTCAGGCCATCATGATGCAAGGCCTTCAAGTTAAGGAAAATGACACCCGTAACGTTAATATGAGCGCAACCGGCATAGCTTTTAATTGTGAAGAAGCGCTCAACGAAAACGATTATCTGGAAATCAAAATACTGTTGATATCTTGTATGACGGTCATCGTGACTTACGGTAGGGTTGTTTATTGTAAAAATAGCGAATCAAACGATGATCGCTACCCTTATTTTGTTGGCGTTAATTTTATTAAGATGAAAGATGATGATCGGGAAATGCTGATTAAATATGTGGTAAAAGAGCAATTACAACAGATTAGGGATAAAAAGCAGGTTAGCAATATATCTTGAGCGGCTGTGAATATTTCAGATAAGCAAAAAAAAATCCTCACGTTATTGGCTGACGGGGAGTTTCATTCAGGCACTGATTTGGCCGATGCGTTGGGTATCAGTCGTTCAGCGATCTGGAAACAATTGAACGGTTTGACCGAGTTAGGATTGCAACACTCGGCAGTCAGCGGTAAAGGTTACCGACTGGATAATCCGCTGGAGTTGTTGGCCTCGTCAAAAATCAATGAAGTTGTTAACAATCAAGTTGGTGCATTAATTTCATCGCTTGAAATTCACGACCAAATCGATTCCACTAACCGTTATTTAGTGGAGCGCTCGCAAAATAATGCGCCTTCAGGCTCTGTTTGTTTTGCGGAACACCAAACAGCCGGTAAAGGCAGGCGAGGGAGGCAGTGGGTTTCGCCTTATGGGAGTAACATTTATCTGTCGATACTCTGGCGTTTTCAGCAGGGGCCTGCCTCTATTTCCGGCTTAAGCCTGGCTATCGGCGTGGCGGTCATCAGGGCTTTAAAGCAGCATCAAATAAATGATGTAGGCCTTAAATGGCCTAATGATATTTATAGCCAGGGTAAAAAACTGGGCGGTATTTTGGTTGAAGTCTCGGGTGAAACGGACGGTCCGTGCAGTGCCGTTATCGGCCTGGGCTTAAATTTGTTTTTACCTGAAACGGAAGCTGAAAGCATTACCCAAGCCTGGACCGATTTAAGTAAGGTCACCGGACAAAGCCAACTGTTCAGGAATAAATTGGCAGGCACCCTGTTAAACCATCTGCTGCCAGTTATTGCCGAGTACGAAGGCGTTGGCATTAAGGCCTATCTCGATGAATGGCGCGGTTATGATTGCCTGGCCGGTAAATCTGCGACCTTGTTTATCGGTCAGCAACAATTCGAAGGCATCGTGCAAGGCGTCGACGATAACGGTATGTTATTGATTGAACATCCTGATGGCAGTGTACAGACCTTTGCTTCCGGCGAAGTCAGTTTTAACAATTCGGTAGCGCAATGAATTTGTTGATTGATATGGGTAATACCCGGCTAAAGTGGGCGGTTACGACAGCCGGTCAAATCATGACTGGGTCGCCTTTGGTTAATCGCCGGATTGATCGGGATGAACTGGTCAGGCTCTGGAAAGATATCTATCGCCCCCGGCGTATTGCCATTTCCTGTGTCAGCGCAAACCGGTTGCTCGAACTTGTCCAGTCGGTAGCGCATGAACTTTGGTTTGATGTGGATATTATCCTGGTTAAATCCCAAGCTCAGGCATTTGGTGTGATTAACGCTTATCAACAGCCGGAAAAAATGGGTGTTGACCGCTGGCTGTCTTTAGTCGCTGCTTGGCAGAAATATCAGGGTTCAGCCTGTATAGTCGATTGCGGAACGGCCATTACCGTGGATTTAATCGATGCCGACGGCAAGCATCAAGGCGGCCTGATCAGTCCCGGTCTAACTCTGATGAAAGAGTCTCTTGGTCAAGGCACTGAGGCCCTGTCATTTAACACATCAAACCATGTAGTCGGTCTGGCCAATTTTACCGAGGCCGCAATTTACAGCGGCACCTTAATGGCGGCCATTGGCTTGATCGAGCATGTGCTGGCAAAACAAGCTGAAAATACGCAACTGATTTTAACCGGTGGAGATGCGGAACTTATCGCCGGACAGCTTGATATTAGGTCCATTGTTGATCCGAATTTAGTCTTGCGAGGACTGCTGTGTGTATTGGAAGGTCATGTATGAATTTTTTGGTTTTTCTGTATGTATTGGCCCATGGATTGAAAAGCGAAGTATTGATTTTAAATCATCATATCCGCCGGACTTGAATCCCTGGTCTGATAATTTATTGACAGAAAAACTCGTTCTTGCCGACTTTTAGGCAATCGTTCATGGTTTCGTAGTTATTTAATCGTCTTAATTGTTGTATGAATATATGAAACTCCGTGCCTTCTTAAAAAAAACCTTAATTACTACCAACACTTACTTATCCGCTTATCGTGTTAAACATTATCTGGATCGGCTTTTTTCTTACCGCCTTTTGCATCGCGCTGTTCAAATTGGTTTTCTTCGGAGATCATCAGGTGTTTGCGCAGATCATGGAGGCCATGTTCGCGTTATCGAAATCGGCTTTCGAAATTGCCTTAGGCCTGACCGGCGTACTGGCCTTATGGCTGGGCATTATGCGTATCGGCGAAAAGAGCGGCTTTATCCAGTTATTAACCCAAGGCTTGACGCCGCTATTTAGCCGGTTAATGCCCGATGTGCCTAGAGGTCATCCTGCGTTAGGTGCTATTGTGATGAATATCTCCGCCAATGCGCTGGGGCTGGACAATGCTGCAACGCCGTTGGGTATCAAAGCGATGCAGGAACTGCAAAGCCTTAACCCGAACCCGGAAACCGCCAGCAATGCGCAAATCCTGTTTTTGGTGATCAACACCTCGAGCGTTACATTGTTTCCGGTGACGATTTTCACCTACCGCGCCCAGTTGGGGGCTGCCAATCCGACCGATGTATTCATCCCTATCCTGATAGCCACTTATATGTCGACGCTGGCAGGCTTGCTTGCTGTCGCGTTCGTACAAAAAATCAACCTGCTGGATAAAGTTATCATGGCTTATCTGGGCGGTTTTACACTGGTAGTGGGCGGCATACTGGCTTATTTTTCAAGCCTGCCGCAGCAGCAAATGCTTGAACAATCCGCGCTTATCAGTAATTTTATCCTGTTTTCGCTGGTCATCATTTTTATTCTGGGCGCGATCAACAAGGAGATTAACGCCTACGACGCTTTCATTGAAGGTGCCAAAGAAGGTTTTCAAACCGCGGTCGGTATCATCCCTTATTTAGTCGCGATGCTGGTCGCTATCGGCGTGTTCAGAGCCAGCGGCGCGCTGGATTTATTGGCTGATTTGGCGCGAGCCGCCGTGCATTACTTCATGCTCGACGACCGTTTTGTCGATGCGCTACCCACCGCATTGATCAAGCCGTTCAGCGGTAGCGGAGCCAGGGCGATGATGATCGATACCATGAAAACCCTGGGCCCGGACTCATTTGCCGGACGCTTATCGGCGATCGTGCAGGGCAGCACCGAAACCACCTTTTATGTACTGGCGATTTACTTCGGTTCGGTCGGCATCAAACATATTCGCCATGCCGCCGCATGTGGGATAATAGCCGATTTGGCGGGCGTTATTGCGTCCATTTTTGTCGCCTATTGGTTCTTTGGCTAATTCGCAATAATTGAAAAGCTTTCACCACGAAGACACGAAGGACACGAAGTTTTATATATTTTCTTCGTGTCCTTCGTGTCTTCGTGGTGTTCTTTTTTATCCGTGCTCTTATTTTATTTAACTTGCTGTAATACTTAATGAAAGTTTACCTTAAAACCCTCGGTTGCCGTCTTAACGAAGCCGAACTGGAAACCTGGGCGCAGGCTTTTCAAAAATCCGGCCATCAAATCACCAAGCAAGCCGAAGCCGCCCAACTTATTGTCATTAATTCCTGCGCGGTAACCCAGGATGCGGCCAGAAAATCACGCCAGCTGATACGGCGCATCCATCGCGATAATCCGCAAGCCAAACTCGTGGTCAGCGGCTGTTACGCAACCTTGAATGAAGATGAAGCTGCGTCTTTGCTGGGCGTTGACTTGGTCGTCAGCAATAAGGATAAAGACCGGCTGGTCGAAAAAACCCTGACCGAATTGAACATGGACAGTATGCCCGCCCTATCCACCGAGCCGGGGGAAATATCGCTGTTTACTCGCGGCAGGCAACGTGCTTTCGTTAAAGTGCAGGACGGTTGCCGTTACCGCTGCACCTTTTGTATTGTCACCGTCGCACGCGGTGAAGAAAACAGTCGTTCCGTGCAGGCTGTCATCGATGAAATCAATGCCCTGCACGCGCAAGGCATCACCGAAGTAATCCTGACTGGTGTGCATTTGGGCGGCTACGGCAGTGACTTGGGCAACAACCTGTCCGACTTGATTAAAGCCATTTTGGCGGAAACCGACATTCCTCGGCTTAGATTGGGCTCGTTAGAGCCTTGGGAGCTTCCGGGCGATTTTTTCGAGCTGTTCTATAATCCGCGCTTGATGCCTCATTTGCACCTGCCCCTGCAAAGCGGCTCGGACACAGTGCTGCGCCGTATGGCAAGGCGTTGCAAAACCGAAGAATTCGCGGTGATTGTCAAACAACTACGCGCACAGATTCCACATTTTAATATCACCACCGATATTATCGTCGGCTTTCCCGGCGAAACCGAGCAGGAATGGCAGGAGAGCTTTAATTTCATCAAGCAAATCGGTTTCGGTCATATTCATATCTTTACCTATTCCAGCCGGGCAGGTACCAAAGCCGCCAGCTTGCCGGACCAATTGGGCAATGAAATCAAAAAACAGCGCAGCAGGCAGTTGCATGAACTGGCTGACGAAATGAAATTGAAGTTTTTTACAGATAATGTAGGTAATGAATTTCCGGTGTTATGGGAAGGCTACAGTGAAGCGTTGGACGATGGCAAACAACGGGTGTTCGGTTATACGCCGAATTATCTCCGGGTTGGAAGCGTGATCAGCAACGACATGTCGGTAGAGAACCGGACAATCAGCTGCGTCATAACAGCGGTTGATCAGAGTTATGTTTTTGGGGAATTGGCGCAATAGATAAAACCGGATTATGCAGAAGCCTATAACAACTTGAGTAATGCAAGGCCGACTGAATGAAGCCGTCGTCAGCTTATCGACAGGTGCTTTTTCCCGAATATGAAACGCTTGAAGAGGATCGTTCTATGCTTACGTCCATAATGCGTGTGGACAAACGTTTATACAACTGGCCCATATCGGAGGCCGCGCTACAGACGCTGGCGTGTGATGGTGTATGGTTACGCACGGAATGAAGCTCGCCCAACCCTTGATCATCAACTTAGCCTGTACCGGGGGAATTCCGACCCGATCCATGAGTCCGCATGTGCCGCTCAATCATAATGAAATTGTCGATGATGTAGCTCGTTGTTTGGAATTGGGTATACAAATGGTGCATTTACATGCACGCGATGTAGAGGGTGTCCAAACCGGTTATCCTGAGCCCTATGGTCGATTGATTGAGGCCATTCGTAAATTGCCGGGTGGACGCGAGGCCCTGTTATGCGTGACTACCACAGGGCGTCAGTCAATTGACTTTGAATCACGTTCCCGCATCCTGGAGCTGGACGGCAACGCACGGCCCGATATGGCCAGCTTAACCCTTAGTTCGCATAATTTTGTGCAGTCTGCCAGCGTGAATGAGCCGGAAACTATCCGTCTGTTGGCGGCTCGCATGCAGGAAAAAGGTATTATCCCGGAACTGGAGGTATTCGATCTTGGCATGGCTAATTTTATACGGGTGTTGCTCAAAGAAGGACTACTGACTGCGCCGCTCTATGTCAATGTGCTGCTGGGCAACATTGCCGGTGCTCAGGCCGATCCATTGCATCTGGCGGCGATCCTCGCAGCCCTGCCGGAAGATTGCGTGGTGTCTGTGGCAGGCATCGGTCGCTGTCAGTTGGCGGCGAATGGCCTGGGGCTGCTATTTGCCGATGGCGTACGAGTGGGTCTGGAAGACAACCTGTGGTTTGATCAGGCAAGGATGACGGCAGCGACGAACGTGGCCTTGGTGCAGCGGGTGTTAAGGTTAGCAAGCGAATTCGAACGTCAGTTGATGGATAGACGGTTTTTGCGGGAACGTTTGGGCATCGGTCCCGGCTCAGCGCGGTTTCCGGCCATGAACAAGTGAGTAGAATTCCCCCTCATATTCCTTATCGACTATGTTTTTTTTGAGTTGGCGGATGCTTCATTACATCATTCCCTCGCTGGAGAGAGTGTGAAAGTATTCATGTGGGAGGGGCTTTAGCCCCGAAAGTCGGGGCTAAAGCCC
>NZ_DAIUEH010000089.1:0-9776 GCF_036845245.1 Methylobacter sp. | reverse complement strand
TTTGAAAGAACTGCGCATTATACAGCTCTCCGCTCTGCCGTCAAGAGGTGATTTTTACCCGCGCAAACTTTCTTTTCCCTACTTGATAAACATGCTCGGCGCCAACCGGAATCTCCAGTTTTTGATCGACAACCTTCTCGCCATCAATCTTTACCGCGCCTTGTTTTATCATACGATTGGCCTCGGATGTACTCTCTGTTAACCCGGCATTTTTCAATAAGTTCGCTATGCCGTAACTGATGCCATCAATCTTTAATTCCAACTCCTCCATTTCATCAGGTATTGCACCTCGCTGAAATCTGGCTTCAAAATTTTCCAACGCCTTGGCAGCAGCGGATGCATTATGAAATCTCTCTATAATTTCCTGAGCCAACTTTACTTTATAGTTTCTCGGATTCGCACCTTGCTTACATTCTTCTGCCCACAGCTTTATTTCAGCCATAGGACGAAAGCTCAATAATTCAAAATAACGCCACATCAACTCGTCTGAAATAGACATCAGCTTTCCGAACATATCATCGGCAGAGTCCGCTATACCCACATAATTATTTAACGACTTGGACATTTTTTGCACGCCGTCCAACCCTTCCAGAATTGGCATTGTCATGACGACCTGAGGCTTTTGCCCAAAGGCCTCTTGTAATTGCCGCCCAACCAACAAGTTAAACTTTTGATCTGTACCGCCTAATTCAACATCCGCCCTCATTGCCACTGAATCGTACCCCTGAATTAAAGGATACAAGAATTCATGTATCGCAATAGGCTGCCCACCTTTAAAGCGCTTGCTAAAATCGTCCCGCTCCAGCATTCTGGCTACGGTATGCTTTGCGGCCAGTTGAATCAAATCAGCCGACGACATAGCATTCATCCAGCTTGAATTAAACATTACCAATGTTTTAGTTGGATCCAGAATTTTAAATATTTGCTCCTCATAGGTTTTTGCATTGTCAATAACCTCATCCCGAGTCAATGGCTTACGCGTAACGTTTTTCCCTGTTGGATCACCAATCATCCCGGTAAAATCACCAATCAAAAAAAGCACCTCATGCCCCAAATCTTGAAATTGCTTCAATTTATTAATCAATACGGTATGCCCCAAATGCAAATCAGGGGCAGTCGGGTCAAAGCCCGCCTTAATTCGAAGAGGGCGCCTCTCTTCCAATTTGTTAATTAACTCTTGCTTGATTAAAACCTCATCTGTCCCTCTAAGAAGGTGCTCCAATACGTCCTCTTGCAATTTCTTTCTCCAAATATCTATAAATGATCCATTATAGAATTAATAATCAGCTCCGCTGAATAAAAACTTTTACACAATCTAATTAATTGGCAAAAACTTTTAAAACCACTTAAAATGAAACCATAAAACCATCAAATCCCCCCTGTTTTATATAATTTTCAATTACTTAGCATAGCCTAGTGAAAAATAAAATCTATACATCTCTGCTGTTTGGAATTAGCCTAGCTTTTTCAGTAACCGGCCACACACAAACAAAACCGGCACGAACGCACTCAGCAACCAAGACTATTTCTACCGCCCCCCTTCAATCAAATCACACCAAACCTAACAATAAGAAAAACCCTGCTGCGGTTATTAACACTAAGCCAAGCAACACGAAAGCTCCTGCTACACCAAAGTCCGCTAACAAAAAAGACTCTTCTATTGCCATCACCAAACCAACAACACAAAAAAAATCGACCGCAACATCTAAATCCACTGCAAAAAAGCAGCCCATCGTTTCTGCCAAGTTAAAAAATAACAAACAAGCCATTGCCTCATCCAAGTCGAGCCATAAAACCGACGCTACCGTTTCTGTTGAGTCCGCTACCAGAAAACACACCGTTATTTCTTCCAAATCAATCGAATCTGTATCAATCAAGCAGCTTAACCATAAGAAGCTGAGCACACACACACCTGCTAATCTGGATTTGGATAATGCTGAATCAGATCCATTTATCCATATAAATAATGATAGACAGCTCCATCGAACCTTAATCGACCGCCCGCAACCCACAACAATCAATACGGCTCATGTATCGATAGAAACCTCTTTATTTCTGGATGGTCTCGAAGCCGGCTTGTCAAAAGAGCTAATCTTACAACTTACTGATATTTTTGCATGGGACATTGATTTTGCCTCCAATCTACGCCCCGGCGATCAATTCACGGTTGTTTATGGCAAAAAAATAGTTGATGGTAAAGAAGCCGACAGTGACGAAATCATTGCCGCGGAGTTTATTAACCAAGGATCGTCATACACCGCAGTCAGGTATATCAATGAATTCAGTGTTGCCAGCTATTACACGCAAGACGGTCAATCCATGCAAAGGGCTTTTTTAACAACCCCAGTTGACTTTGCAAAGATCAGCTCGCCTTTTGACATGCACCGTAAGCACCCCATACTTAACAGAATTCGCGCCCATAAAGGCATTGATTATGCCGCAAGGATAGGCACACCTGTAAAAGCAACCGGGGACGGAATCGTTACCTTTAGCGGCAGTAAAGGCGCTTATGGGCAAGTTGTGACCATTCAACACAACGACCACTATGAAACACTTTACGCACATATGTCTGCTTTTAAAAAAGGCTTAACGGTCGGCGATCATGTTAAGCAAGGCGACGTTATCGGCTTTGTTGGCCAAACCGGCTTGGCTACCGGCCCCCATCTGCATTATGAATTCCATGTTGACGGACTTTATCGCGACCCTGAAACAGTTAAAATACCGCATTCAATGCCTATAAGTAGCGCATTACTGGCTGACTTCAATGATCAAACTCAGCCGTTCTTTACTCAACTTATTCAGGCCAAAGCCAAAAGTTTATTAGCAAAAACTCCCGCAATTGCTCCCGGCATTGCGCTACCCCCTGCATCAATGCAGCCCTCTCATTACGATTAACCAAAATCGATGCCTGAACTTTATATTGGACTCATGTCAGGAACCAGCCTGGACGGTATTGATGCTGCTCTCGTCGACTTTAAAGACAATAAAGTCCGGCTTGTCGAATTTGGCTACCAGCCCTTCCCCGACGATATTCAAAATACAATCCAGCGAATCAGCAAGCCGGATACGCAAATCTCGATCAAAGAATATGGCACAATGGATACCCGACTCGGCCACCTCTTTGCAGAGGCCGTCAATACCGTACTGGCTAAAGCCAATATCCCCGCTTCAGCAATCAACGCTATCGGTAGTCACGGACAAACCATCTACCATGCGCCCGAGATCAAGTTCCCTTTCTCCCTGCAAATTGGCGACCCCAACATTATTGCCGAACTAACCGGCATTACCACGGTAGCCGATTTCAGACGCCGTGATATTGCGGCCAAAGGCCAAGGCGCACCGCTGGTTCCTGCGTTCCATCAAGCCGTATTCCATCATCCGGACGAGCATCGCTGCATCGTAAATATCGGCGGCATTGCCAATATTACCGTCCTGCCTAAACAACAGTCCGCAGAAGTCATTGGCTTTGATACCGGCCCCGGCAACACCTTGATGGACCTGTGGATCAAGCTACAGCGGAACCAATCGTACGACGAAAACGGCACCTGGGCCAAAACCGGAAAAATCAACCATGACTTGGTGGCTCTATTAAAGCAAGACTCGTATTTCAACGCCGCTCCACCCAAAAGCACAGGTAAAGAATATTTTTCTCTTCCTTGGGTTTATCAGTATTTCGACGCATTCAGTTACAAGGCCGAAGACATACAAGCCAGCTTGTGTTTTTTGACGGCGATAACGATTTGTGAAGCCATCAAAAAGCACGCACCGGCTACTGAACGCATCCTGATCTGCGGCGGCGGCATTCATAACGAATATTTATTGGAGTTCATCCGGCAGAATATCGAATGCCCTGTTGAATCAACAGAACAGTACGGCCTTCATCCCGATCATGTTGAGGCCATGGCTTTCGCATGGTTAGCCAGACAAACGTTAAACAAGCTGCCGGGCAATCTTAAAGAAGTAACAGGAGCGATTAACTCTGTGATTCTTGGAGGGATTTATCAGGGAAACAAAAAGGGCGACATTCCTGTCGCCCGATGAGAGGAAAGACTTTAGAACAGCTATGCTGAAAAAGAAGACCCGCAACCGCAGGTAGTCGTCGCGTTAGGGTTACGGATAACGAACTGAGCGCCTGATAAATCTTCTTTATAGTCGATTTCAGCGCCGGTTAGATATTGAATACTCATTGCATCAATCAACACAGTGACACCGCCGTTCTCAACGCAGGTATCATCTTCATTGACTTCTTCGTCAAAAGTAAAGCCATATTGAAACCCTGAACAGCCACCGCCTGAAACATAAACCCTGAGTTTCAGATTATCATTGCCTTCCTCGGCTATCAATTCCCCCACCTTGGAAGCTGCGCTGTCAGTAAAAACTATTGGATTAGACATACATGTAACACTATAAAAATGAAGTTGGAAGAAATTATGACTATACCCAGCTTTTTAGTCAAGAATTATGAACTATGTACAACTGCTTATCCCCCTACGGATAAAGCGCAATAATCTTTAGTCCTGAGTCTTCTTTTAGCCCGAACATCAGGTTCATATTTTGCACCGCCTGCCCCGCTGCGCCTTTAACCAGGTTATCAATCACCGATAACACTACAATCGTTTGACCGCCCTGCGGCTGATGAATTGAAATCTGGCAGTTATTGCTGCCCCGTACATTCCGGGTATCGGGATGCGAACCTTGCGGCAGCACATCGACAAATGTTTCGCCAGCGTACTTTTTTTCATACAAGGCCTGCACATCATCCAGATTGCCCTGCGCCCGGCCATATAACGTAGCGTGTATGCCACGGATCATCGGCGTTAAATGCGGAACAAAAGTCAAGCCGACCGGTTTGCCGGCGACAAGCTCAAGGCCTTGGCTAATCTCCGGCAAATGCCGGTGACCGCCCACCGCATAAGCCTTAAAACTCTCGCCGGTTTCACTCATTAACGTCGCCAGCTCAGCTTTGCGCCCAGCCCCGCTAACGCCGGATTTAACATCGGCAATCAAATGATTGGTATCGATCAGACCGTTTTCAAGCAACGGTAAAAATCCCAGCTGCACAGCAGTAGGATAACAACCGGGGCAAGCGATCAAATTACTCTGTTTAATCGCCTCACGATTCACTTCCGGCAAACCGTAAACCGCCTCGGCGATTAAATCGGGACATGCGTGCTCCATGCCGTACCACTTGCTCCACTCCTTTGCATCCTTCAACCTGAAATCAGCGGACAGGTCTATCACTTTTACGCCACGAGCCAGCAACTGCACCGCCATCAACATCGCGGTGCCGTTCGGCGTCGCAAAAAACACTACATCGCATTCGGCCAAGGTTTCAACTTCAGGCAAGCTAAATACGACATCGATAGCACCGCGCAAGCTCGGATAAAGCGCATCCACCCTAAGACCGGCATCGGTACGCGAAGTGACGACCATCACCTCAACGTCCGAATGCAACGCTAAAATCCGCAATAGCTCAACGCCGGTGTATCCGGTCCCGCCCACAATACCTGCACGAATCATCTGTTTTATCCTGCTCACACATTGTTTATGAAAATTCTGAGACATATAATAACCGCAACCCAGCTTATTGACGATGTTGTAACTATGCCGCTTCCCGATCAAAGGCGTGCAATCCTATTCTTCATTGTTTTATTAAAATCCGATTGGCCGCCTAATCCAGTGTGATCCTGATTCGGGTTTAAATATTGCCAGAATTGCAAATCGAAACCATAATGCGACCTCGCTCACTACCGAGGAATTCCCCATGCCAGCACTGACCATAAAAAACATCCCAGACTCGCTTTACGAACAATTAAAAAACGCAGCCGAATTACATAGAAGAAGTATCAACAGCGAAGTTATTGTTTGCCTTGAAAAAATATTAGCTCCCGCAAAAATAACGCCCGCCGACCGCTTGAGCCGTATCGAACAGCTGCGCTCAAGCATCAAAACTAACAGCATCACGCCCGAAGAAATTGAACAGGCCATTAACAACGGCCGGCCATGATAGTTGCTGACACCAATATCATCAGCTATCTTTTTCTACCAACTACCTATTCGGAAAAAGCAAGCCGACTTTATCAAACAGATGCCGATTGGGCCGCTCCCAGCCTTTGGCGCAGCGAGTTTCGTAATGTACTCGCGCTTTATTTACGGCAGAAAATTATTACCTTGGCAGAAGCTTTGCTTATTCAGGAAGAAGCCGAAGCATTAATGGCTGAGCGTGAATTTACCGTCACATCCGTGCAAGTTCTGACGTTAACCGATAGCGGCAGTTGTTCGGCCTATGATTGTGAATTTGTCGCCCTGGCAAAACAGTTGGACGTAAAACTGGTGACTCAAGATAAAAAAATACTGCGGAAATTTCCAGATGTTGCAGTATCTCTGGATGATTTTTTAAATTGAGATTTAGAGTACTCACCTAAAGCTTAAATCCTGCTTCTGTCACGCCCCCTCGCCAAGCGCAAAATCTTTAGCCGGATAAACTTTATGTTACTAACCCCAATTCAATTTCCCAAGCAGCCAGCCTAGACTGATCGAGCATAGCTGTGCATAAAACGTTATGAACTTCATGATGAGGCTCAGCTGATACAAGATCATTTTGCACGTTCTGCAATAGTCGAGCAGACCGATTTTCGGGCCACCCAACAGCTCAAGCCCTTGGCTAATTTCCGGCAAATGCCGGTAGCCGCCCACCGCATAAGCCTTAAAACTCTCGCCGGTTTCGCTCATTAACGTCGCTAATTCAGCTTTACATCCCGCACCGCTGACGCCAGATTTAACATCGGCAAAATACATGACGGCTCAGTCCTGAGAGACTTTTCGTGCCGCTAACTGCGCAGGCGCATCCTCGCCAACAGCGATAGGTGCACCTTCCGACCAAAGCACCGCATATTGTCCCAGTCGCCGTTTGCGATCCAGCGTCTTCGCAACAGTTTGACGCAGACAGTCGAGCATTGCTTGTGTTTCCTGACTGAGGACCGGGGGTGTTTGAATACTCATAGCTGAGCCTCTTGTTGCAAAAGTTGAAAAAAAATCGTGATGAAACACCAGCCTCCGCTCAGCATTCTGCTGAAATACCAGTTCTGGCATTCTGTCGTTATTCATGAAACAAAATGTCTGGTCAACCAGCGGGGAAAAGAGCTGCAAAAGATTGCGTAAACTACGAGGAAAACGTCGGGCAATATCATGCCCACCGTGAACGACGCGCTCCACCACACGGCAAGCGCGACATTTCCGCATTGGGCAAGTAGATTAGCCCTACCCGACGCCTTACAAACGCTGCATCTATCAAGTATTCAGGTTTCATTCCATGAATGATACGGCATACTCAAGGAACTCTTGGTGGGGAGTTCGAGCCACTTTCCATACCCCTCCAAAGCCCTCTGGTTTTGGTCGCTCTTGAGCACAGGTTAAAACAAGCCGCCGTTTTGCACGAGATACACCAACAAAATAAATACAACAGTTCTCGTCTTTATTTCCCCAGAAAGTCTGATCCTCCACTCCTAGCATAATTACCGAGTCGAACTCCAGGCCCTTACTTTTATGTATGGTCAGAATGTGTACTGCCTGGTCGTCACAAAATCTGGTTAAGGCTTTCACAAAATCAGGTTCGATATTGAGCAAATCTTCAATCCGGGTCTTTGTTTCCTGGATCACTTCTTTAAGACGAGCGGATGACTCGTACTCTGGCGACAAAGATGTCATGTTGCTGAGGCCGAACTTCTTGAGAAATTTCTTAACTAATTTCCACCCAGCAGGCCAACTGACATCAGTCATGCCAAGTAATGCCGCTTCCTTGCGCTCCAACTTGATGAAGTGTAGCCAATCCTGCCGCATTTCTGCCTGCTCAGATTCGTCGGCGAATGGGATTAACTGATCCATCAAACGCAACCAAGCCGCCGGTTCCTGTGAACCAAATAGCGACAACAAATAATCAATGATCAGCCTTGCGACCGGTTCTACGGAAAGATCCTGTAGTTGCTGCTCGTTACGATAGGGAATGCCTCGTTTTTCGAGTTCAATCATTAATAAGTTGGCATAGAGATCTAATTGTTGACGCAATAAAATAGCGATTTCCGACAGAGGTACTCCCTCGTCCTTAACCCAGCGAGCAATCAGATCAGCTAGGTATTCAGCTTCGTGTTGAGTTGTTTCAAAATGCCAAGCATGGATATCCCCTTCATTACCGAGGATCTGCGCTTCCGGCATTACGGATACAGGATCCAGAACCCGAATGATTTCATTCTGCATACGCAGAAGTCGTGCCTTTGAACGGAAATTGAGGTACATATTTAATTGCAACGCATTAAAATCGCCTGCAAATGTAGAAAAGACACCTTCCAATGCCCCTGCCCAAGCCATGATCCTTTGCTTAGTATCTCCCACAGCGGTCAAGCGGATCGCTGTCCCTTTAAATGCCAGTTTGATCAGCGCGTATTGCTTATCGGTGCAATCCTGAAACTCATCCAGAAAAACATCGCTATAAGTCTTGCGTATTGCATTGCGTGCTACCTGCGATTCTTCAAGAATCTGGATTGCCAAGGAAACGAGATCACCAAACTCGACCTCCCCATTTTTTGTTTTGCGAACCACAATTTTATAATCGGGATTGAGAGCATCATCACCAGTTAATACAGAACGGAAGCGATCAATGATGCGCTTGGCAAAAGCGTGGAAGGTATAGCTGTCAAACCGTCCAGAAAGATCCTGACCGCAACGCCGCCTCACTCGTTTTTTTAGGTTACAGCTGGCATCAACCTTGAACGAGATAGCAAGGATGCGCTTTGGATAACGGCAAGTACCTGTCCGCAGCAGGAAGTCGGCACGCTGGGCAAGCATTTCAGTCTTGCCTGCACCTGGGCCTGCGGTCAAGGCAAGGCAGCGCTCACGCTCGGTGGCAGCTCGTAGTGCATTAGTTTCCAGAGTCAGTCCGTCAGAGGGTTGCCAGTCTTCCAGTTTTATCATTCAGGCAGCTCCGCGAGCTTAGCGATGACAGCGTCGGCCAAACGTTTCAAAGACCGCGGCATTTTTTCTAAAAGCTGTTCGTCAGAAAGCTTTGAGAGTGCACTAATATGAGCAGCAGGTTTACTACCAAGTTTAAAACGTCTGTGATAGGTGATGAAGCGTTTTCGCTCATATTCTGTATATTGCTCAACGCCGTGGTAGCTATCCCCAAGGACTGCCTTAATTTTATTTTCATCAGGTAGAACTCGATCTGCTTTATCAAGTTCGTAGGCTGTAGGAAAACTCTTCAACATTGCAAAATCGACATCCAACGGAGATGAAAAGAAAACCCCCAGATCCTCAAGCTCTTTCAAGTAATTGATATATTTAGGGTTGCTCTCGACCTCAAAAAGTTTCCAGTCGTCATTGTTCCATTTAGGAATTTCGTCTATCTTACCAGCAGAAGGAAACGTTACTTTCGAGGAACAGATTTTCAATTGGTTGGCAACATAGCGCACTCGTCCCCAGCCACCTTGATGTCTCGCAAGATCCAGATCCAAGAGAGTAATAAACGGTATGTCGATAGCAGTAAGCAAACGCCAAAAATGATTAACATGTCGACCACCGAGTGGAACCACTGAAATGGCACACTCATCAACTGGGACACCTTTTGCTTTGAGTAGACGTGGAAGCACAATTTCTTCACTGTCACCTTCACCAAGCACCACCAATCTTGAAAAATACAGTTCTGGGAAAGCCTGTACAGCTTCACGGACCCCCTGCGTCAGACTAGTTGTCGCCTCAAATTTTCAGAATCCGTAAAATTTGAG
>NZ_DAIUEH010000088.1:0-10862 GCF_036845245.1 Methylobacter sp. | reverse complement strand
CTAAAGCGAAGGCGGAAGCGGCAGAGCAAGCCAAGGCCGAGGCTGCAAAAGCGAAGGCAGCAGAGCAAGCGAAAGCCGTAGCGGAAAAAGCAAAAGCCGAGGCCGCGCAAGCCAAGGCCGAAGCGGAGCGGGCGGAAGCGGCTAAAGCCAAAGCGGAAGCTGCCGCACAGGCCAAAGCGGAAGCAAAACAAGCCGAGGCGGCTAAAGCGAAGGCGGAAGCGGCAGAGCAAGCCAAGGCCGAGGCTGCAAAAGCGAAAGCCGCAGCGGAAAAAGCAAAGGCCGAAGCCGCGCAAGCCAAGGCCGAAGCGGAGCGGGCGGAAGCGGCTAAAGCCAAAGCGGAAGCTGCCGCACAGGCCAAAGCGGAAGCAAAACAAGCCGAGGCGGCTAAAGCGAAGGCGGAAGCGGCAGAGCAAGCCAAGGCCGAGGCTGCAAAAGCGAAAGCCGCAGCGGAAAAAGCAAAGGCCGAAGCCGCCGCGCAAGCCAAGATCGAAGCAGAGCGGGCCGAAGCGGCCAGAGCGAAAGCGGAGGCAGAAAGAGCCGAAGCAGCGAGGATGGAAGCAGAGCAGGCGAGAATGGATGCCGAACAAGATCAGTTGGCGATCAAAACAGCCGCCGCAGCCATTCGTCAAAAAGTAGCCCGGAGCTGGATTCGACCTGTTTCTGCTACAGAGGGTTTAAAGTGTACAATTCAGGTCAGATTAATGCCTGATGGTACAGTGATTGATGCAGTGGTCGTTACCACTAGCGGTGATGAGATATTTGATCGCTCAGCCGAAAATGCCGTTCATAGAGCGTCGCCGCTTCCTGTACCTAAAGATAAGGAATTGGCGGTTAAAGAATTTAAGTCATTTAAGTTTTTGTTTGATCCGGATCGTTCCAGATAATTAGAGCAACCCCAAAGATGTTGTTGATAAGTGTTAGTGTCAATCATTTAATGGTCTTTTTTTCAGTTAAGTTACTGAGGTAAATAAGTGAGTTTTTTTAGAAAAATTTTGTTGATTGGCCTGATTAGTTTCTACGTGCCAAGTAGCTATGCAGAGATGACGATTGAAATTACTGAAGGCATTGAGAGTGCATTGCCTATTTCAGTAGTGCCTTTTGGTATGCAAGGGGCAGCGGGCGTTCCTGTTGATGTTAGCTTTGTTGTTGATGCGGATTTAGGCCGCAGTGGCTATTTTAAAACGCTGGATAAGCAAAGCATGCCGGGCAGACCCAGCACGGCCGAGGCGATTCAGTTTAAGGATTGGCAAGCGTTAGGCCAGAATTATATGGTTATCGGGCAGGTGGCTGAAGACCATGGCCAGTACAATGTGCAATTTCAATTGTTTGATGTCTATAAGGGCCAACAAATAATGGGCTACCGGATGGCATCATCGGCAGGTGATTTGCGTAGAACGGCTCATCATATCAGCGATCTGATCTTCGAGAAATTAACCGGTAAAAAAGGCGTTTTCAGCGGTCGGATTGCTTACATTACCAGCACTAGGCAAGGTAGACAAAGCACTCATAAACTTCAAATTTCAGACGCGGATGGATTTAATGCGCAAACAATAGCTTCATCAGTTGAGCCGTTGATGTCTCCAGCCTGGTCACCTGACGGAAGAAAAATAGCCTATGTGTCCTTTGAGAAAAAATCGGCCGCAATTTACATTCAAACCTTGGCTACCGGAGAGCGAATCAGAGTCGCCGAATTCCCGGGTATCAATGGTGCGCCTTCATGGTCGCCTGATGGAGGGAAATTGGCTTTAACTTTATCTAAAGACGGCAATCCCGATATTTTTGTCTTAAATCTGGCGTCGCATTCTTTGACTAAATTGACTAAAAGTTTCGCTATTGATACCGAGCCAACCTGGTCTCCTGACGGCAGCAGTATCGTTTTTACCTCGGATCGGGGTGGAAAACCACAGTTGTATATTATGTCAAGCCAGGGCGGGGACGAAAAGAGACTGACATTCTCAGGAAATTATAATGCCAGAGCCAGTTTCTCGCCGGACGGTAAAAGCATCGCTATGGTGCACGGAAATGGCAGCGATTACCGTATTGCCGTTATGGATATGGCAACCAAAGCAGTTAATGTGATTACTGATGGCAGATCAGATGAATCCCCAAGTTTTGCACCGAATGGCAGTATGATTCTGTATGCTTCCAGAAAAGGCAATGCAGGTTACTTATCGGCCGTATCATTGGATGGTAAAATGCAGCAGAAGCTGGTGTTTGATAGCAGTGAAATTCGCGAACCGGCGTGGTCACCCTAGTTCGGTTGGGCATAACACGATTTTTTATATATTATTTTTTGGAAATTGAAATGAAATTGAATAAAACAGTATTGGCATTGGCAATAAGCGCAGTAATCCTGTCGGGTTGTAGTGAAGATGAAAAAGACGCAAGTTTGACTGACGGCAGTCAAAATGCCGCTAGTGGTATTAACGATGCATCAACCCGTGGCTTAAATAATGGATCAGGTTTGTCCGGATCGGAAATGAATGCTTCAGGAATGTATCCTAATGCCGGTATAGGTCCAGAATTCAGTGATCCGAACAACCCGCTATCAAAAAGCACCATCTATTTTATGCTGGACAGCAGTCAGGTTCAGGACGATTTTGTTCCGGTAATTGCGGCTCATGCACAATATCTGGTAGCTCATCCCGGTCAACGTGTTGTGATGGAAGGTCATGGTGATGAGCGTGGTTCTCGTGAGTACAACATTGCATTGGGTGAGCAGCGCGCGAAGTCTGTAGCCAGTATGATGAAAGTTCAAGGTGTTGCGGACGGTCAGCTGGAAGTCGTCAGTTACGGCGAAGAAAAGCCTGCGTCATTAGGGCATGATGAAGCATCTTGGGAGCTTAATCGTCGCGTTGAGTTAGTTTATCAAGGCAAATAAATGAAAGCTCTTCTTATCATGTTGCTGTGTGTTTGCAGTGCTGTCCATGCAGAACCTTTACCGCCGGTTATTGATAATTCAATGTATCCGGCGGGGGAGGTTAATGCTGTAAAGCCTTCATCGAGTAACGCCCTGTATGAGATGATGGGACGGCTTGAGCAATTACAAACAGAAGTTCAGCAACTTACAGGCAAGGTGGAAGAGCAGGCAAATCTTATTGCCGAGATGAAAAAATCTCAAAGTACGATGTATTCTGATTTTGATGGGCGGATGCAAAATCTTGAGAAAAAAGCTGATGGCGTTAAGCCATCGGCTGCTGAAAGTTCCCCTGCGCAAGAAAATCCAGTTGGGTCCGAAGCGAAGGTGACTGAGCTATCTGTTACGGCTCCTGCTGCTCCGGAAGTTAAGCAGCCTCCTGCACAAAAACAGGAAGCAGTGCAGGCATCGGGCGACGAAAAACAGCAATATCAACAAGCGTATGATGCACTTAGAAATGGACATAACGCTCAGGCAATTGCCGAATTCAATGCATTGCTGAGTAAAAATCCGAAGGGTGAATATGCCAATAATGCCCAATATTGGTTAGGCGAAGCTTATAGAGTTAATCAGGATATTGATTCGGCACGTAAAGCTTTTAGTAGCGTGGTTGAAAATTATCCTGGCAGTTCCAAAGTGCCGGATGCTTTGTTGAAATTGGGCACTATTGAAGTTGAGCAAAAAAATCCAGCCAAAGCACGTGAATATTTAACCCGTGTTACAGCGGATTTTCCCAGCTCGACAGCAGCCCGCTTGGCAGCAAAGAAATTACTTTTACTTGATGATGTTAAGCAATAGTTGTGAGTTTATTACGCGTAACTGAAATTTTTTATTCATTACAAGGCGAATCGAACACGGTAGGTCTGCCCACTGTGTTTATTCGGCTCACCGGTTGTCCATTAAGATGCGTTTATTGCGATACGACCTATGCTTTTACCGGCGGTGAAAAAATAAGAATTGATGCAATCGTTGCGCAAGCTGAACAGTACGGAACCCCATATATTACCGTAACCGGTGGCGAACCTTTGGCACAGCCGGGCTGTCTTGAGTTGATGACCAAGCTGCTCGATAAAGGCTATGTTGTTTCTCTTGAAACCAGTGGTGCGCTTGATGTGTCTGAAGTTGACCCGCGTGTTGTTAAAGTCATGGATCTTAAAACACCCAGTTCGGGCGAATTAAGTAAAAACCGTTATCAAAATATCGAATACCTAAGCGAAAAGGACCAAGTTAAGTTCGTTATCGGTAATGACGAGGACTATGACTGGTCAAAAACCATTTTAACTGAATATGATTTGCCTAATCGTTGTGACATATTGTTTTCACCGGTGATGGGGCAGCAAAATCCAACTGAGCTTGCCGAAAAAATTTTAAAAGACAGATTACCTGTTCGTTTCCAACTTCAACTCCATAAAATACTTTGGGATGACGCCCAAGGTAAGTAAACCAACATGCAAAAAAAAGCCATAGTCCTTTTATCGGGGGGATTAGATTCAATTACCGTACTTGCTCTTGCAAAAAAAAAGGGATTTAAATGTTATGCCTTAAGCTTTGACTACGGGCAGCGGCATAATGCCGAGCTAATAGCGGCTGCGCAGATAGCGGCAGATTATCAAGTCGAAGATCATAAAATTATCAAGCTGGGCTTAAGTTCGATTGGCGGTTCTGCTCTGACCGATGAGCATATTGCCGTTCCTCATGCGCCACAGGAAGGAATACCGGTCACCTATGTACCGGCAAGAAATACTATTTTCTTGTCCTTTGCCTTAGGCTGGGCGGAAGTTTTAAATCTAACTGATATCTTTATCGGCGTTAATGCTGTCGATTATTCCGGTTATCCGGACTGCAGGCCTGAGTTTATTGCAGCATTTCAACAATTAGCGGACCTTGCCACTAAGGCTGGTGTAGAAGGTGAGCATTTCACAATACATACCCCGCTAATCGCGCTGAGCAAAGCAGAAATCATTAAGCAGGGCGTTGAGCTAGGCGTGGATTATCAGCATACCGTTTCCTGTTACTCTGCTGATGAGCAAGGACGAGCTTGCCAAGTATGTGATGCCTGTCGCCTAAGAAAAACCGGATTTACTGAGGCGGGAATAAAAGACCCGACAAGGTATCAAACAAGTTAAAAAAACTTGCCATAATCAAATTTATCAGTATAATAGGCAATCTTTGTTGGGTCGTTAGCTCAGCCGGTAGAGCACCGCACTTTTAATGCGATGGTCGCGCGTTCGAATCGCGCACGACCCACCACCAAAGTTATATAAATCAACCAGTTAGGCTTTGCAGTCAACTGGTTTTTTTGTGCCTGAAGCTAAAGTTACCACATTGTTACCACCGCTTACATTTCCCGCCAACGGATTCAACTGAATAGCCTGAATCAAATAGTCTGGCGACAAGTGAGAATACCTCATAGTAATATTCAAGCTCGAATGCCCCAATATCTTCTGAAGAGCAACGATATTGCCACCATTCATAATAAAATGACTCGCGAAAGTATGGCGCAAAATATGAGCCAGTTGTCCGGCAGGAACCTTTAACCCAGACCTCTTGAAAGCTGACCTATAAGCACTGTAACACGACTTAAAGTCACCTTGGCCAAGTCTATTTTTTATATAAAGAAAAACAGATTCATTCACAGGGACAAAACGGGAATGACCATTCTTGGTATCAGCAAATTGAAAACCCTGATTAAGACAGTTTACATAATTTAAGCCTTCGGCTTCAGACCATCTTGCCCCCGTAACCAAACAGATCATAACAACAAAAGGCAAGCTTTCATTAGTGCTTAAATCAACCTCTTTTCTCAACTTCTCAATCTGAGAATTAGATAAATAAGAAAGTTCCGTTTTAACTTCACGCAATTTACGAACAGTCAAAACCGGCGAATCATAATCAATTACCGACAAGCGTTTAAGTTCACGGAACAAAGCCTTTAAGGTAATCAGCTCACGATTAAGGGTTGCGGGTGAAATACCTTGATTTAATCGTGTTGTTCGATACCCGGCCAATAATTCAGGATTAATAAATTTGGCCCGTGGATTGCCTAAAAGTTCCGAGAGTTTAAAAAGTCTATTTCTAGTATCAACAGAGCTCTTTAAACTGCGACCATGAAAATCAAACCACAATTTAATTAGATCATTTAATGGTCTATCATCAACAATGGCCTGAACGGCCTGAGTATCAGATAAACGTGATACATAATTTCTTTGGAATTGAATGGCATCAATTTTGGTATCAAACCGTTTAACAATCCGCTTACCACCAACACCAGACGGCCTAAAATCTAACCTGTACTTTTTACCAACTTTAGTAATCATTTAATCACAATCCATTGCGGGCCTAGAACGGCATCGTTACGAAACTGTAAAGAAGATGGAGGCGGACACAGAAAAGACCGTTCTTTTTGGCGATAACGATAATCGGCTTGACGACATTTATTAGAACAATAAAGAGGACGTCGACCAATACCGCAATCATGAACCCGACGATGACACAATAAATATAAACACTCTCGACCAAACATAAGCATTAATCCTTGCTTTGAGTACGCAAAACAGTAATGTGAGCCATCAAACATTCAACAGAACAAAAAATAAGATCTCGCCAAGTGAAGGCGGTCTTAAGTAATACTGTTCCAGGACAAACAGAACAGGGCACAATAACAAACTGATTGCTATTCATGCCGCTTTACCCACCAACCGCCGTTTTTCTAAACCATTCTTAATTTGCTCGCGTATGTCATTATCATCTAAGCCCCGGTTCCGGTAATAAGTTTGAATTTCCGGCCATATATGTAAGCGGTGAATCTGTCGCATCACATGCCGGACTGTGCAATCATTACGGCGAGCCATGATTGAAACCAAATTGCCGATCACGGATGTTATGTTTCTCGCTATCGGGTCAACTGCCTCTTTTTTTTTGCGCGAAATTTTCACGCCTTTTGCCGGAACATAAAAATGAACGTCCTGAATGAGCAATTGCCAGAAGGGATTTAAATAACCACGTGGATCACCGTCAATCATTAACCGGTTTCGTTCCAGGGCATAACGCCAGAGGTCGGTTAAATGGTCAGATACTTGGTTAAAACCCTCAAATTCTAAGCCCATGCCTAAGCCTATTTCCCGGATAACGGTATGATGCAATCTCGCTTCTATGCGGCGTACGGACTGCGCTTTGTCATAAGCGCCTAAAGAATAGACGTTCCACTCTTCATTGAAATAATCCACTTTATCGGACTTAATAATTTCATAACTTTTATCATAGATTGCCATTTGCACGGCAATCGGCTTACCGATTAGATAGTTTTTGCCCTGACCTTCACCGCCATAGGTAGCAACGGCATCTGTAAAGTCGGACAGGTCAAGCGATGCTATACCGTCAAAAGTTCTAATTGTCCTGGAACTCGTTGATAAGTTTCGAATAAAATCAACCGGCAGGTTGAAGCCCTGATAATCGCACGCCAAATGAATGGCAACACCCTTTGCTACGGGCTCCTCTAAGAAAATCCGGGACAAGCCAACAAAATCACCATGAAGATATTCCCAAATTTCAGGAACTGTACGTTGTGATATGAAATGCGGTGAGAGTTCTATTTTTAAATGCGAACCTTCATGATCGATTTTGCCGTACCAGCTACCAAACAGTATGACTATGCCAACAGCGTTGTTTTGCAGTTTGTACCGATAACCGCCGGTTTTACCCATCCGTGAAAAGTGCCAACGGTCATCATTAACGCAAATATTCGCAGTTAAGCGGATATATTCATCTTTCATTTCTACATGCTGCTCAAGCTTTTTAATAAATGAGGCTTTCGGTACACCGTGAAACAATTGCCTGACGGTATCAACTGAGGCACCAACCATATTAACACCGGATAAATCGGTCATTTCACCGTTATTAACAAACAGTAAACCCTTCTGATCTTCATCAGCACCATGAGAAAGGGATTCAAGGGAAAAGCGTTGGTTCATTTTCATAATTTACAGCTCTTATAGGCTTCGTGGTGTATTGTTCTGTTACGTGATACAGGGACGTAACAGCCTTTTTTAATTTGTATTTCTCTATCGATAGAGATTTGATTAAAAAGC
This sequence comes from Methylobacter sp., assembly GCF_036845245.1. NCBI lineage: Bacteria > Pseudomonadati > Pseudomonadota > Gammaproteobacteria > Methylococcales > Methylococcaceae > Methylobacter > Methylobacter sp. Next base: position 2,858 of record NZ_DAIUEH010000088.1, on the reverse strand, counting down.
TCCAGACAGTAACACTTTATTTTTACTGTTACTGAACCAGGTTTTAATTTCCTGGCCAAGTAACACCTTAACCGTTACCCACTGGCATATTAAGCGCCTGGTCAGTAACACTTATCGTTATAAAGGATGGCCAAGCGCCGGTTTGATGGAATCGGGCGTGTTGCCGTCAATATCCAGCGGCCAAAATGTAACCGGGTATTGTTTGCCGTTTTTCTCGATCAACAGGCCGAAGGACATGGGTTTTACGGTGTAACCAAAGTCTTCTAGTTGCTTAACATTAAAGCTGTCATAAACACGCTTATCGCTTGTATAAAAGTCTATTTTTGCCAGAATCTTGTCACCTTTCGATGAAACAATTAAGGCTGCTAATCTTGGGCGATACTCCTCTAAATAGCGTTCGACAAAGTTTGCGTATTCGCGCGCTTTCGGAGGCTCTTTTTTAGGCTCTTCTTTTTTTTCAGGGGGTTTTTCCGCCTGTTTTGGTGTATCTGGTAAAGGCTTGGACTGTGTAGCTTGCGTGGCTACGGGTTTAGGTTGTTTAACCATGCCGTTACCGTGAAAAAATCCCCAAAGATACCAGCAAGAAACGATTAAGATGGCAGCAAACAAAGGCAGCCAGAAAGTAAACATCGAGGATTTAAATATGTTAATCCGGTCATCTTGATGTGCGTCAATTGATGTAACGCCTTCTAAGTGGGACTTATACAAACCAAAGTATTTCGGATCATAAGTCCCTGAGCCACTTCGTAGTTGCTTGAATTTGCCGCTTTGCTGTTTAAAGGTCGTCCAGGTGTATTCGTTGGGACGTCCAACTGCATCCCGCTTAACGAATGTGATTAAGGTATCTATACGGCGCTTCCAAAGCATATGGCAGTCGCGGTGGTCCTGCCCCATACAGACTATATCAATGCCACGGTGGCCGTGCTGGGTAACAAATTCCGTTATACCAGGGTCAAGAGTCGTTTTACCAGCCGGAAAAAAGTCCTGAAGCTCATCCAGCAAAACCAACGAATCATTTTGAACATGATTGTGAACATCTTTAACTTGCTCCTTAGTTAATGGGTGTAAGAGTTGCATTACTCGATCAAGAGACAGTCCGCTAACTTCTGAAAATTTTTCGTAATTTAGGCCGTCTATATAGGCGAAAACAGAACGCCCCTTCAGTAATGCCGGAATAATTTGTTTTAGTGCAGCCTCGTAACTTTTGCCGGATCGAGGCAGACCTTCATGAAAGACTATCATGCAATGGATTTCACAAGGGAAGCGACGCGAAAGGCTGACCAGACCACCATTGCGCATGAGAGTATCTGTAAATCACCCACAATGCCGGACTGGGTTAATCCATAAATCACACAGGGCGATAAAGAGTTATAGGCGGCCTGGAGCTGGGTGGCAAAAACAGATACGGCGGAACCCGCCCCGTCAATCGTAGTGCCGCCTAAACAATAGGAACAATACGAGCCAGCCCAATCAAGGAATTTCACTATGAATTGGGTTGCATATTCAAGCAGTAGGGCTGGTAAGTCTTTAATAAAATCAATAACGGACGCCGTAAAATTTTCATCAAACTGCACAAAAGCGTCCCAATACGATTTGATTGTGTCTATTAATGCCTGCACGGTTCACACCTTAAAATGTTGGGGTTATCATGATACGAAGGGCCATAAATACAGTAACGACTTTAAGAGCAGCCGCAATAATCGCCCAAAATCCGGGCATCCAGGGCGCGCAGAATGGCATCATCGAAATAAAGGGCATTCCCATGACCGAGGGAATACTTAAATCACAATCAGCACACCCACCACCTGCCGGAAAATCGACATTAAAAATATCCTGACCTGCTTTAAGTAATGGCGACTTTGAAGCTTTATCAAGAAAATCATTAGCAACCGAATCAGCGGTTTTACCGGTTGACACGTACCAACGCCCAAATCCAGCACCCACTGAAGCAGTTCCAGCAGTACCGGTAAGGCCGTCCTTAATCTGCTTTAGCGTTGCGTTGCCTTCCTGTACCGAAGAATTTACCTGATCTACCGCGCCTTTGACTTGCTGTAAGGTGGCTTCAGTTGCGGCCCCGTTCGCTGTAGGTGGCGGGTTAGGCGTTGATGATGGCGTAATACAAGCGCCGGTTATTGCGTCATTGATTTGTGGTGCTGTACATGTCGGAGCAACGCAGGTATTTGTAGCCGTGTTTAAGGTTTCAGCTGATTTACATGTTGGCGGTGGCGTTGCCGGGTTTATACAAGCGCCGGTTATTGCATCATTGATTTGCGGTGCCGTACATGTCGGAGCAACGCAGGTATTTGTAGTCGTATTCAAAGTTTCAGCGATTTTACAAGTTGGTGGAGGTGGCGAGGCAGGAATGGGTGAACACTGTGCTCCAGGAGCGGGATCAGCATCATAATATCCCGGCAGACAATCACCGTAGGTACAACCGCCGAAACCATCAGGCACCGAATAAGCCGGACAAGAACCAGAGCCACCGGTAGAGCCACCAGTAGAGCCACCGGTAGAGCCACCGGTAGAGCCGCCAGTAGAACCACCAGTATCACCACCGGTGGAACCACCGGTAGAGCCGCCAGTAGAACCACCAGTATCACCACCGGTGGAACCACCAGTAGAGCCACCGGTAGAGCCACCGGTAGAGCCGCCAGTAGAACCACCAGTATCACCACCGGTGGAACCACCAGTAGAGCCGCCAGTAGAGCCGCCAGTAGAACCACCAGTAGAACCACCAGTAGAGCCACCGTTATCACCAGTCAAAGGACAAGGTGCGATTATCCCCGTTGTGCCATCACCATGGGTACAACTTTGACTTGTTGAAGTACACACCATAGTCGAACAGGTATCGGTTACAG
>NZ_DAIUEH010000087.1:0-11816 GCF_036845245.1 Methylobacter sp. | reverse complement strand
AAATCCGCCGTATAAATTTAACCAACGAGGCGACAACTAGATTGACAATTTCCGGCGGAGAGCATGAGTCAACCTCATGTTATTGTCCGGGCGGCAACGCTCGATGAAGACCCGATGGTCACTCCTCAAATGCGCATCTGGACATCGCACGATGTTCCGTGGCTTGAACATGAGGGCATTCCTTCGCATCCTGAATGGCAGCCTGGGCGAAAATGAAAGCAGGTATAGAACACTATCTCGACAGTAGCGAGTACATTGATTGGAATCATCCATTGGTGCTTGCAAAGGCAGCGGAGCTTGCTGAGGGCTGTGATTTCGACGAGGCTGTGGCTAAACGTTGTTTTGAGTTCGTCCGCGATTCGATTAAACACAGCTGGGATTACCGGATGAATCCCGTCACTTGCAGAGCTTCTGACGTGTTAATCCACGGTACGGGTTACTGTTATGCCAAGAGCCATCTGTTGGCGGCGCTGTTAAGGGCCAATGCCGTTCCCGCAGGGCTTTGCTACCAGCGATTGACTGTTGAAACGGATGGTCCACCGTACTGTCTTCATGGCTTGAATGCGGTCTATCTTAAGCAATACGGCTGGTATCGCATTGATGCCCGAGGCAATAAGCCGGGTGTGGTTGCCGAGTTTAGCCCGCCTACGGAAAATCTGGCTTTTCCAATTATTGATGCTTTAGAAAGAGATTTTCCGGAAATTTGGGCTGAACCGCTTTCTTTGGTGGTGAAAGCATTGACTTTGAACAAGACGGTAGAGCAGGTCTTTGACAATTTGCCGGACGTTGAGATTATGCCATTCAACCCATTGGCGAGCTCAACCGGTTAAGATATATTTCAATCTTAAAGTAAAACATCTTATTTCTCAGGTGCTGGCAGTGTAGGCTCCGGTGCAGTCTCCGTATTTGTTTTATCGCCCACGCTTTCCAAAATCTCTTGCTCGGTTTTTTTGTTCATAACGATAATGGAAATTCGCCTGTTAATCGGGTCCAGTGGTTCTGTGTTGGGATTGTAGGGAACACTGGACGATAAGCCGATAACTCGTAAAACTTTGTCTTCTGGAAGCCCGGCTTGGGTCAGTTCGTATCGAGCGGCATTGGCGCGGTCACTGGAAAGCTCCCAGTTGGTATACTTTTTTTGATTGGGCGGAAAAGGCCGCGCATCAGTGTGTCCATTGACACTGACTCTATTGGGTATTTCGCTAATAACCGGCGCCAATGCCCTTAAAATTATTTTGATTTGCGGTTCAGGTTCCGCGCTGGCCAGTTTGTACATGGGCCTGTTCTGGGCGTCGACGATTAGAATTCGCAGGCCTTCGGATGTTATTTCCAGTTTTATTTGATCTTTGAACTCGGTTAATTCAGGGGTTGAATCTATTTTTTCCTGGATTTTTTCTTTTAGATTTTCGAGTTTTTCTTTCTCAATTTCTTCGGCTTTCTTTTCAATTTCTTCCGGCGAAATATCTTTGATTTCTGTTGTCATGCCTTTGTCGACCTGGCCTTGGTCTTGCGAAACAATATCTGCGCCGCCCGCTTGAATAATACTGGTCCGATCACCGACATCGGCTCCTTTCTCTTCCGTGGATGCTTTAAAAGGATCTTGAAAGTATTCGGCAATGCCTCTGCGTTCCGGTTCCGTTGTGGTTCCCAGTAGCCACATCAGCAAAAAAAAGGCCATCATGGCGGTAACGAAATCCGCATAAGCCAATTTCCAGGCGCCTCCATGATGAGCATGGCCGCCTTTTTTTATTTTTTTTATGATAATCGGTTGTTGGTCAGCCATTTTTTAATTAACTCTTATTGGCTCTTAACTGTTCTTCCAATTCCAGAAAACCCGGGCGCATTGCGGAAGCAATCATGGTACGCATATATTCCGCCGTCATGGCCGGTGATACGCCTTTAGCACAACATAACAATCCTTTTTGAGCGCATTTAAAGACGTTGCCTGACGCTTCGGAGCGCTCTGCCATTACGGCAGAGACGGGGCCAATGAAGCCATAAGCTAGTAAAATACCCAGAAATGTTCCGACCAGGGCCGCCGCAATCAATTTGCCCAATTCTGAAGGCGGAATGCCGACTGATTCCATGGTATGTACGACCCCCATTACCGCCGCAACAATCCCAAAGGCCGGTAAACCGTCAGCCATATTCTGGATAGCTTTGACCGGTGCATGGGCTTCTTCATGATGCGTTTCGAGCTCCTGATCCATCAGTTCTTCCAGCGCATAGACTTCTACACCGGTAACGATCAAACGCAGGTTGTCGCAAATAAACTCCAATAAATGGTGATCACCGAGAATTCTGGGTGTAAAGACCGGGCTGCTCTTTGGATCGTCAATAATACTTTCCAGCGATAATAAGCCTTCCTTGCGCGTTTTGGTGGTAATCGCATAAAAACATAACAGCAGTTCAAGGTAATACTCTTTATTGTATTTGCTGCCTTTTAATGTGGATGTGGCCTGACTGATAGCGGCTTTGATAACGGGCATGGAGTTTCCGCAAATAAAAGCCCCTAAAGCAGCGCCAATGATAATAATAAATTCAAAAGGTTGAAAAAGAACGCCAGGGTGTCCGCCACCCCCCATAAATCCGCCCATGATTGATATAGAGAGGATCAAATATCCAGCGATAACTAGCATGTATTCTCTTTTTGTGGTTGGTTTATATTGAAATAACTAAATGGAATGTAGTACACATTGATATTTAAGCAATGATTGCCACATGATTATATATGGGGCAACATAAAAAACTGATTTCAAACCTGAATTTTCCATATCTCGATTTAATAATCTTGAGGCTATTTTAACTTGATTTTCAAACTCAAGGGCTAATCTTTCACTACTCTGTTTTTTCTTGAGTATTATGAGGTCGCCCAAAATGCATAAAATACTACTAAAGACATCAGTGATTGTATGTTCAGGTATTTGTTCTTCCTGGCGAAAACTGTTTAATCATTGCTTAGCATCAATAACTTGACCTTGATTACGCAACAACTGGGCAAAATCTTCGGCAGGCAGGGGTTGGCTTTTAATATAACCCTGATAGGTATCGCAGCCTTTTTCACGCAGGAATGCCAGTTGTTCAAGCGTTTCTACGCCTTCGGCCAATACCTTGAACCCTAAAATATGGCCCATCGCAACAATCGTTGCGGTAATTTCCATGTCGTCTTGCACTGAGGGAATATCATCGATAAAGCTCTTGTCGATTTTTAGCACATCCAGCGGAAAACGTTTGAGATAGGCCAATGACGAATAACCGGTGCCGAAGTCGTCAATGGCAAGACGGACCCCTTGAGCGCGCAAATTATTGAGTACTTCGACCGCTTTTTCTTCGTTTTCCATTAAGCCGCTTTCAGTCAATTCCAATTCCAATAACTCGGACGGGAAGCCGGTTTCACTCAACACTTCTGCGACCAGGGTGTTAATATCGCTACGGCGGAATTGGTGAGGAGAGACATTGACCGCTAAAGTTAATGACGGCAAACCGTCATCTATCCAGCGCCGGCCTTGCCGGCAAGTTTCGCGCAGCACCCAGGCGCCAATTTCTACGATAAGACCGGTTTCTTCGGCAATCGGAATAAAGTTGGCCGGTGAAATCAGTCCCACGGAAGGGTCGTGCCAGCGTACCAACGCTTCCGCGCCGATGATCATGCCGCTGTCGATGTCGATTTGTGCCTGATAATAGACGCACAATTCCCGTTGCTCGGTGGCTCGGCGCAAGCGAGTTTCCAGTGCAATACGCTCACGAGCGATAATAGTGAATTCTTCGGAAAAATAGGCAAAACAACCGCGTCCTTCATCTTTAGCACGATAAAGTGCAATGTCAGCGTTATCCATCAGCGTTTCGGGACTGTCGCCGTGTTGCGGAAACAAACTGATGCCTATGCTGGCGCCGATTCTGACCTTTCGACTCAGTTCGGGAAAGGTACTGTTATTTTGTAGCAATTGAAAAGGTTTACTTAAGTCGGCGACGATGTCTTCAGCAACCCGTGCCGCATCTTCAGGATGAGTGATATCTTCGAGTAGCACGATAAACTCATCGCCGCCCAAACGAGCGACCATATCGACATCACGCAACCTCGCTTTGATACGGGCAGCGACCTGTTGCAGCAACTCGTCACCGGCCAGATGCCCCATACTGTCATTGACTGCTTTAAATCGATCCAGGTCAAGCATCAGCAATGCCAGTTGTCTGCCGTCACGCCGCTCCATTTCGATACTATGTTTCAGTCGCTCCCATAGCAGACGGCGATTCGGTAGTGCGGTGAGCGGATCGTAATAAGCCAGGTTGTGAATCGTTTCTTCGGCTTCTTTGTCTTTGGTGATGTCGGTGAAGGCGGCAACATAGTTGGTGACTTGGTTGTTCGCGTCACTAACCGTAGTAATGCTGAGCCATGCAGGATAGATTTCCCCGTTTTTGCGCTTGTCCCATATTTCGCCTTCCCAGTAGCCATCCTGTTTTAGGCTATATTGCAGCGCTTGATAGAAGTGACTATCCTGGCGACCCGATTTAAGCAAAGCATGAGTTTGTCCAATAGCTTCTTCCAGGCTATAGCCGGTTATGCGGGTAAAGGCTTTGTTGACCTTTAAAATAACCTGATTGGCATCAGTAATGGACATACCTTCTTGCGATTCAAAGGCGGTTGCGGCGATGCGAAGTTCCGCCTCTGACTTTTTTTGTTCGGTAACATCACGAAAACTCCAGACCCTGCCGACTACTTTGTCGTTTATTATCTTGGGGATGGAGTAGCGCTCAACGATTTTTCCATCCTTGAACTCAATAATATCGAAGGAATGGGCTTCCGGTGTCGTATACAACTCAGTTACTTTATTTGAGAAAGCCTCGGCGTCTTTGATTTGATCCGGCCCGTACAACAACAGTTCTTTAGTACGATTTTTTGCGCCTATTTTTGCGGCGATGACTTCATCCGGAATTTGCCACAAATCAATGAATTTTTGGTTATGCAAGAGCCAATTATTGTTCAGGTCTACCGCCAGAATGGCCTCGCTGGTGGATTCCAACGTAGCTTTTAATATTGATAGGGATTCAGCTATTTGTATCATTGACTGATTTCGTTCAATCGCCAATTGTGCCAAACCTGCATAATGGTCGATCAAGCTGATTTCAGCATCGGAAGGCCGGATCGGCAGGCGATGATAAACGGCAAAAGTACCCAGCACACGGCCCTGGTTATTTTTAATCGGATGCGACCAGCAGGCTTGCAGACCGGCTTGCCGGGTAAGATCGCGAAACGGCTCCCAATAAGGGTGGTGTTGTACATCTTCAATGATGACACGTTCGCCTAAATAGGCGGCCGTGCCGCATGAGCCTACACCATCGCCGATCGGCAGACCATCAACGGCTCGATTGTAAAAGTCCGGTAAACTGGGGGCGGAACCATGGCGTAGATGTTGGTTGTCTTTATCCATCAGTAAAATCGAACACAACATGCTGGGATGCAATGTTTCAATTTGATGTGCTAATTCATCCAATACCTTAGACAGACCAACTCCCTGATTAATGAGCTGAAGAATTTGATTCTGTAAGGCCAGTTCATCGGTGCGGGTACGTAATGTGTTTTCGACAGCCTTGCGTTCGGTGGTGTCATCGAAGAAGACCAGAATGCGTTCACCGACGATTGCGTGATAAAAAATTATATTGCGTACAGTTCCGTCCTTGCAGGTCACCCTGAACTCCATCGGTTCGAATTCTTTGCCGTCAGAGATGGCTTTTTTCTCCGAGCTGGTCCAAATTTCTTTTACCTGATACCGGTAAAGCTCATCAGGATAAGCAAGCAGCCACCACGCATCCAAGTTTGGAATATCGTGCAGCGTATAACCGAAAGTTTGGATAAACCGGTCATTCAGAAAATCGATTCCGCCTGTTTGATTGGCTATACCAATGGCGACAGGTGATTTTTTAATGAGCAGGCGGAAATGTTCCTCGCTTTTTCGTAAGCTTCTGATCGAAATCAGGCTGCTTAAAGCTTCGGTAATTCTTTGTGCAATTTCGGTAAATATCCATAAGTCATCAGCATTGTGTATATACGCCTCTGAACAATGGTGAATGCCAAGCAACCAAGGACTGCCGATCTGCGGTCGAAGTGCAATTTGTAGCAGGGATTTTACCGAAAATTCTTTGGCGGCTATGGTTGGCACGGTCAGGTTCGGCGCCGGGCCGTATTGCAAGGTTTCGTTAGCTTCAAGCACCGATTGAAACAGTTCTGCGATTTCCCCTGTGACCGGAATTTCCATATTACGTATAAAAGCGCCGGGCCATTCAGGACGAGTACGTTCCATCGACACGGAGCAAAAGCTTGCTTCAGGATCGCAAGGATATATAAACCAAGCCCGGTCGGCATCAAATAGTAACTGGATTTCTTTGAGTACTCCATCGAGCATGGCTTCGATGTTTTCGGCCGTAGAACTTATTCGGGATATGCGTTCCATTATCTTCAGATGACGGAGTTGGCGATTTAGCTGCTGCTCGGCTTGCTTGCGTTCAGTAATGTCCTGGACCGTACCAACCAGTTGTGCGGGTTTACCGGCTTTGTCGAATTCAATGTCGCCATGAGCGCTTACCCAGCGTATTTTGTTATCGTTAGCCCGGATTATTTGATACTCCATCGAAAACCGCTCGTGGCTATGGAGTATTTCCAGATAGCGATCAAGCACACGTTGATAGTGATCAGGGTGAATCAATGTTTTCCAATTGGTAATCTCCCAATTGAAGTCTGCGTCGATGCCGAAAATCTGGTTGAATAGGGACGAGCTTTTCCAACGACCGGTCGCCAGATCGGTCACGTGGTTGCCTATTCCAGCCGTCTCGTGCGCCAAGCGTAAAAGTTTTTCATTATGGGCGGCTATTTTATTTTTTCGTTTTAGCGATCTATAGGCAGCTAATAGGATTAAAGTAATAATGCCAATTAATAACGCAATAACTGTGGCAATCTTGATATATCGGAGCAGTTTTTCCTGGTCGGCTTTGGGATCGGGATCATAGCTGAAGTTTTGCAAGAATTTATCATTATCAACCATACCCGCTTTGACGAATGTTTCCGCCATATGCCGCCAGCGCCAGGGATTCATGTGCCCCAAGTCTATCACGTCGGGTATTATCAATGAACGTATTGCGTCGGCTTCAAAGTTAAGATGGTCCCTGGATTTGTTGACTTTATATTTGTTCAGCAATAGATCGATAATTTCCTGCGGGTGATCCATTGCGTAATACCAGCCTTCAAGACTGGCTTGACGAAATGCTTTGACGCGCTCGGGATGCTGTTTAATCTCATCTTCCGTGGTAAACAAAATGTCACTGTAGAAGTCGACACCGTAGTTGCGCGGATTGAGCACGGTGAATTCAATCCCTTGCTGTTTCAGAAAATAAGGCTCGTTGCTTAGGTATGAATTAAACGCGTCTACCTTGCCATCAATCAAGTCTTGAATTTCATAACTGCTGGGGATGACATGAAGGCGGTTTATGTCCATGCCCTCGTTATTGAACATCGCGACAAAATCAGCATCGACGGTTTGATCCATCAACATGATTTTTTTTCCGATTAAATTGTCAGGTGATGAAATTGCGGCATCTTTGCGTGCGATTAATACGGAGGGAGAATGCTGATATATCGCAGCCAAGGCGACCAGCGGTGCGCCACGCAACCGTTCCAGCAATAATTCGCTATTGGTTTCGCCATATTGGGCATGGCCCTGAAGAACTTCCTGAACCGGTTTTTTTTCCGGCGTGCCTTCATGGATAATTACATCAAGTCCCGCATCTTTGTAATAGCCTTTTTCTAACGCCGCGTAATAACCGGCAAATTGAAACTGGTGATGCCAGCGTAGCTGTAGATGGATAGGTTCGGCAGATGCTGAAAGGCATGGGCATATCAATGCCATAGCAAGTATGGCATAGGTTCGCATCATATTAGGGTTGTCCGGTTTTTATGCTGGATAGTCATTTTCATTGCGTAGCATGCAACGCATAACAACGGCCTTTGCCAAAAAGCGTCAGATGTACGCTATGTCCGGATTTGCGCAGTTGGGATTGGAAATAGCTTAGAGACGTTGCAAGGCAACGTCTCTAACTGACGGCTGGGGTTATTTTTTAAGTAGTTTGCGAGCACGATCATAAACCGTTTGCCGGTTAATGATCAGCACATAGCTTAATAATCCCAGTATTAAACCGAACAACAATTTTCCGAAAGCGGAACCTTCCTGTTCCGCTGCAGCCGGAGCTGGTGGCGCCCATTGCGCCTGTACGGTTTGCACTGCAACTTTAGACGGTTGATATGTCGCTGCCAGATCAGGCAAGCCCAAGCTGCGCCACTCATCATAATCTTGCCAGATCGGATAATTGGCTTTCCAGAGACCTTTGGTGAAATAGGGGGCAAGGCTCATGCCGTGCGATTTTGGAATGCCTTTTTCATCAAGGAATCCATCATAGACGACCAGACTGATGTCGCCACCTTCACCAATGCCGTTAGTGGTAAACGCTTTTTCGACATGGTCATGGAACATCCAGATACCTTGCCCAAAGCTGTGCAAGCCATCATCGACACCGCTTAATTCCAGGTCAATACGTTGTGCGGGCACCATGCCATGGACGTCACGCTGGATATATGAGCCGGGACCATTATCGACACCGTCATAATGGGTTATAGTCGGCTTATGACCGTGGATATGCACAGCCATGGCTTCCGTGTGACCATTCAGAACCCGCAGTTTAACTTTTTCATCCTGTTTCATCTCAATCAGCGACTCCCTTAAGGTGTAAGGGAAAGAACGGCCATTGAGCATAAAATAATCATCGGTGGCGTCGGTCGTGTCGTATTCCATGTTCATATGCTTGGCAATCAGCCTTGGATCATTGGCTGATCTGGCAACAAGCTCATGTAGCTCCTTATCCGCCGATTGGTAATGCAAGTCATACTCTCTGGCGTATTTTTCAAGCACGGCTACCGATGGATGACGCACTTGACCTGCGCCGACATTAAGCGTTTGCACCCAGTTGTTGGGGCGGTTTTCCTCAACAATAAAAATGCCTTGCAATCCCATCGGAATATGGGTGTGCGGCTGAACATGGCAATGGTAATACATCGTGCCCGGTTGGCGCGGCTTGATCACATAGGTTTTGGTCTGTCCCGGCATCGTATCCATATTGCTGGTTTGTCCTACGCCATCATTACCACTACCGCTATGATCCATATACGGGTGATCGATACCATGTAAATGTATCGAGTGCGGCAAATAATGGGTGTTTTCCAGAACCAGCCAGACCACATCATCCTGCTCGACACGAATGACCGGAGACGGTACGCGCAGCAAAGGGTTGGCGATCGGTTCGTAAATACTCAGCGTGGACATATCGCGGGTTTTGGGCGCAAAAACCCAAAAAGTCGGCTGGATGCCCGGCGCTATATCAAACGTAGTGGTTGGGTCCTTCATGTCCGGCGAATGACCATTAAGTTCGGCAACTTCAAGTTTTATAATGATTTTATCGGGATCGCCGTCACCGTCGACATCGTCAGACATAGTAATGGCGTCGGCAGCGAGCTGAGTCTCCATCAATGTTGCCATGGATACGCCGTTGGTACCTTTTACAAAAGCAGCTATATCGGCAGGATTATCCGGATTACAGAGTCGTGAAGCCTGGATTTTTACACCATCGATGACTTGTTCTTTTCGCCATTCCGGATTAGTAAAGTCAGAACATACTTCTTCTACCGGACCCATTTCTACCTTGGCCGTAGGGGGTAAATCACTGGCCGCTTGGCTCCAAGGATGTATAAGGAGCAGAGTGGCGCTGCACATGAAGGTAAGAAAATTTTTATGCATACAACGACCTCAGAAAACACATTAAATAAAAATCACACACCGCTAACCCAAAGCGGAGGCTTTTTACCTCGACTATTTTAACTGAATATCAAGGAAAATTCATTTATAACGTTAGAATAAGCTTAAATAGTCAGTTATAGATTTTATGGCTATGTAGAAGAGTCATCATTAATCCAAAACAGTTATTAATTACTTGTATAAAAAGGTAGAACAGATGAATTCCCAAACAAAAACTTCCGGATTCGATGGCTTGAACTTCGATAACCGTTTTATTCGCGAATTACCAGCCGACCAGCAAACCGCCAATACTCGACGCCAGGTATTGGGTGCCTGTTATTCGCGAGTGCTGCCGGCTCAAGTTGCCAATCCACGAATGGTGGCTTATTCAAAAGAGGTTGCAGAACTATTGGACTTGAGTCAGGAAGATTGCGAGTCGGATTATTTTACTCAGGTGTTTGTCGGTAATCGCCTTTTACCCGGCATGGACCCTTATGCAATTTGTTATGGCGGCCATCAATTCGGTAACTGGGCAGGGCAGCTTGGTGACGGCCGCGCCATTAACTTGGGAGAAACAGTTAACAGGAAAGGTGAACGCTTTACCTTGCAATTGAAAGGCGCGGGCGAAACGCCTTATTCAAGGACTGCTGACGGTTTGGCGGTGTTGCGTTCTTCGGTACGCGAATTTTTGTGCAGCGAAGCCATGTATCATCTGGGTGTTCCGACTACGCGGGCGTTGAGTCTGATACTGACCGGCGAAGAAGTTATCAGGGACATGTTTTACAACGGTAATCCGATGCCTGAACCGGGTGCCGTCGTTTGCCGGGTTGCGCCCTCGTTTACCCGCTTTGGCAGCTTTCAGATTTTCACCTCCAGAGGCGAGGTCGAACTGCTGAAAAAGCTGGTCGATTACACCATCCGCACCGACTTTCCGCATTTGGGCGAGCCGTCGCTGGAGGTCTATCTTAAATGGTTTGAGGAAATCTGCCGCAGAACCGCGGAAATGATCGTGCATTGGCAACGTGTCGGCTTTGTCCATGGCGTGATGAATACCGATAATATGTCGATACTCGGTTTGACTATAGATTACGGTCCATACGGCTGGCTGGAAAATTATGATCCTAATTGGACGCCTAATACCACCGATGCGGGAGAACGCCGGTATCGTTTCGGCAACCAGCCGCAAATCGCTTTCTGGAACCTTGGGCAATTGGCCAATGCCATCTACCCGCTCATTGAGCAGGTTGAGCCGCTGCAACAGGCGATCAACGCGTATAAGGACACTTTTGAACGAGGCTGGCAAGCCATGGTAGCCGGTAAGCTGGGGCTGAATAGCTTTGATCCATCCATCGATAACGAGCTAAATACCGAGCTGTTGATCCTGTTGCAACTCGTTGAAACGGACATGACTATTTTTTACCGCAAGCTTGCGCTGCTGGATATGGATGTTGAACTCAATGACGAGACTTTGATGGCGCCGTTGATGGATGCTTATTATGTACCGGAGCAGTTAACCGATGACTACAAAGCCCGTCTTGGCAATTGGCTCAGACACTATATAAAGCGGATTCAAGCTTCCGGCATAGCCGATGTTGAACGGCGTAAGCGCATGAACGCCGCCAACCCCAAATACGTATTGAGGAATTACCTGGCGCAACTGGCGATAGACAAAGCGGAGAAGGGTGATTTTTCAATGGTTAATGAACTGCTGGAAGTATTGCGGCATCCTTACGACGAACAACCGGGCAAGGAAGAATTTGCCTTAAAACGTCCCGATTGGGCAAGACAACGGCCGGGCTGTTCTATGTTGTCGTGTAGTTCTTGAATGTAGTTATCCCCGTTTAAAAAATATGAAGTTACAACATGTAAACGCCAGCTCTGGCGTTTACATGTTTTGAATAGTGTTTAGCCGCAAGAATTTTCACTTTGTAACTGATGTTACGCAGTCCGTAACTTCTGCAATTCTTCATAAGCCATCTGGTT
>NZ_DAIUEH010000086.1:0-12077 GCF_036845245.1 Methylobacter sp. | reverse complement strand
CCTAAAAACCCAAGCCCCATAAGCTTGGGTTTTTTTTTGACTGAAATTTGCTAAATTGACAGATTCGCTGTCTTCATGGCTTTCAGGCGTCTCCCATGGGCAATAAGCTTGGCGTATAAAGATTGTTTTTGAATTGAATAATTATTGATATGGGCGTGTGAAGTCGGTAGAGAATCCTACTAAAGAAGAGGATTAGTCCGCATTCTTTCTACTCTGTTTGGCTGCAAGTTCACTTAGCACGGATATCTGCAGGAAACAATAGCCAGACAGCCAAGCGAGGAACGCTATAGCATGCCCGTATTCCCATCGAGCGCGAAGCCGAGAATATGCATTTGCCAGCGGCTCCGATGCAGTTTGGGTGACATGCGCCCATTCCGCATTCACTGGCGCTACGACTGCTCCCCAAAGGGCCAAAGACATACCCAGTGATAGAGCGCCGAACAGAACAAGTCGAGATCTCGCCAATTTACGGGAGAGATACGAAACCAGGGTTGCGCTCAGCAACGCTCCAATCTGGATGCCCGCGCCAACGGACCCGAAGAGAGCATACAAAGTGCTGGTGACTACGGCGTATAGTTCCGGTGTATAGCTCATTTTAACCGGCATCTCCATCAGATGAGCAGCTCCGGGCACTAGTCCCAGTGCTACAAGCATGAGAGTGGTGAAGCGAATAATAGTAATCATGGTTTCTCCTGATTTGAAAAGTAGTCATGCGAACGGTGCAATGCTGCCTAGCGAAGAAACTTATCTCCCATCAAACATCCTGGCGAAAGGACTGAAAAACAGCGGATCGGGTGGAACTCAATATTAGACTCAGAGCAAAGCCAAACCAAGTGACTGTATAGTTCGGGTCAAAAGACGCTACGAACAAGACCACCTTCTGCACGGATACAGGAGCCATTGATTACCGCTGCTCGGGCGCTACAAACGAAAGCCACGATATCGCCGATTTCTTTCGGATTGATAAGACGACCAATAAGGGAAGTTGGCCGGTTCTCTCTTATGAAACGGAGTTCGGCCTCGGTCATTGGGAGACCGGGGAATATGTCGTGAATAAACTTTTCGACGCTTTCGGTGCGCGTAGGTCCAGGGAGTACTGCATTCACCGTCACCTGTGTTCCCTTAGTCAATTCTGCCAGAGAGCGTGAAATACCCAGTTGCATGGTTTTAGTGGCACTGTAATGGGCCATTTCAGGAGCAGGACTAACGCCCGATTCACTCGAAATGAACACAATCCGTCCGGAACCTTGGTCTAGCATGCCGCGTAAATAGTGGCGGGCCAAACGCACACCGCTCATGATATTGATCTCAAAAAGTTTGCGCCAGGCTTCATCGGTCTCGTCAAAAAAACCGATAGCTTCATAAATACCAAGATTATTGACGAGGATATCAACTTTGGACAATTGGAGGATTGTTTGGGCGCAGCCCGCTTCGGTTCCCGTATCGGCGATCAACGACAGCAAGTCGGCATCTGGATGACTTGTACGTACATCAGCTATGGCTTTTTCCACGCTTACTTGCGTGCGGCCATTGATAACCACGCGGGCGCCTTCGGCAGCCAGCGAGCGGGCAATTTCAAGGCCTATGCCTCGAGAAGAGGCTGTGACCAAGGCAACTTTGTTTTCTAAATCGAGTTTCATTTTACAGGCACTCCTTTTGATTGAGTGTAGTGGAATAACGAAGTTTAAGTTTAGCCGCCTTCCATGGCCTTATGCGTGATGCCAGCTCGGACATGAGGTTAAGCTCAATGTTGGAACGGGAGATGAACCTCATTTTTTCGGCTGAGGGCCGATGATGTACGAATTGGATACGGCATCATCTGAAAATATGGCCCTGAACCAGGTGTGTTTGTTCGGCCGAAAATATAGGTACCAGATCGCCTCAATCTTTTTCAGGGAATGTTATATAAATGGCGAAAAATACACATTCGTACCCTTACTTAGTATTTGCCAGCTTACTGTGCCGCACAGAATAAGAAAAATAAATAATCAAGCCAATAACCAGCCAGATCACAAAGCGCAGCCAAGTGAGTGCAGGTAAAAATGCCATCAGCGCGGTACAGGACAACATGCCAAGCACTGGAAATAAAGGGCTGAACGGCGAGCGGAACGGGCGTTTCATGTCCGGCTTGGTGATGCGCAGCACCAATACGCCTAAACAGACCAGCACAAAGGCGGCCAAAGTACCGATATTAACCAATTCGGCCAGATCGCCGAGTGGAATGAAGCCTGCGGCTATCGCCATGATGATACCGCACAGTACGATGACGCGAACCGGGGTTTGGGTTTTAGGATTCACTTCGCTAAAGAACGGTGAGAGCAGGCCGTCACGGGACATCGCGAAGATGATACGGGTCAGTCCGTAATACAGCACCAGCATTACAGTCGTGAGGCCGGCAATAACACCGGTTGAGATTAGCGCCGATGCCCAGTTGTAGCCGAGCAGGTTCAGCGCGTGAGCGACTGGCGAGGATACGTTGAGTTCAGTATAGTTGACAACGCCGGTCAGCAGGCCGGATACCAGAATATAGATTACAGTGCAAAAGCCCAGCGAGGTGACGATGCCGAAAGGCAGGTCGCGTTGCGGATCGCGGGCTTCCTCGGCGGCGGTGGACACCGCATCGAAGCCGACGTAGGCGAAAAATACCAATGATGCGCCAGCCAGTACGCCGGTGGTTTTACCGTCAGGCAGGGTTTGGAACCAGCCGAACGGCATGAATGGATGCCAGTTTTCCGGGTGGACATTAAATACAGCAACGGCGATAAAAACAGTGATGGTCAGCAGTTTAATAAAGACCATCGCATTATTGACTTTAGCGCTGTGCTTTACGCCCATAATCAAAAGCTGCATCAGTATCAAAATGATGCCGGTTGCCGGTAAGTTGATCAGCCCGCCGAGCTTGGGCGCTTTGGTCAGCACCTCCGGTAACGGCATGCCAATGGCTGTTAGCGCGTTATTAAAATAGCCGGCCCAGCCATTGGCGACAGTCGCTACCGCAAGACTGTATTCCAGCAACAAGTCCCAACCGATAATAAAGGCAAATATTTCACCGAAAGCAACATAGCTGTAACCATAGGCGCTGCCGCAGCCGCCGACTGAGGCGGATAATTCAGCATAAGACAAGGCGGCAAAAGCGCAGGCAAATCCGGCAATGACAAATGACACTATCACGGCAGGCCCGGATTGAGTGGAGGCGGCGACTCCGGTTAGGACGAAAATGCCGGTGCCGATAATTGCGCCTATGCCGAGAAAGGCCAGATCCCATTTAGACAGGCAACGCTTAAGGCCGCTGCCTGTGTCATCATCGGAAGTAACGTGTTTGCTGCGAAAAATTTGTAGGGACATCTGGAGCTCTTGTTGTTATTTGGCTGAAATGAGATGATGCTAAAGTGTTGTATTCGCTGAATTATAGGGGTAATAGCGATAATCCCCAAAACAAGTCTATGAAATCAGCAAAATTATGCGTGAGTCGGTCTGGCATGATAATATAATCAGTTTTTTTAGGTAGGCGGATCTTGAGTAATTGCCTGGGGATTGTCTGTAGGCATGGATAAATCTGTATCTATATTTTAGTAAACAACGTTGGTTGTTGAAGAACTGTTATTATTTTTTATATTATGTTTTCCAGGAAACTTATCGCAATGAACATTCGTGTACTACTTGCTTTTACTATCTTACTATCAGTCATTGGCGGTCATGCAAATGCTACGACCTATGCAATGCCGGCAAATAGTAGTGATACGGTAATCACTCAATATCCTGACGGTATGCCTTTAACTCGTGCAGATGAGAATGAGACTTTGCTGGATGTCGCGCGCCGCTTTCTTCTGGGACAAACGGAAATAGTCAGACTGAATCCTGATGTTGATCGCTGGCTGGTTAAAAAAGGTGAAATTGTTCGTTTATCCAACAAACGTATTTTGCCGGATTCGCCGCATAACGGAATTACTTTAAATATTTCCGAATACCGTATGTATTATTATCCGCCGACTAAAAAGGGTCAGGCGCCTCAGCAGGTCATGTCTTATGCGCATGGCGTCGGCAGACAGGATTGGAAAACACCGCTGGGTAAAACTAAAGTTGCTCGAAAAATCATGAATCCTGAATGGCATCCGCCCGAATCAATCAGGCGCGAGCATGCCGCAAATGGCGATCCTCTGCCGGTTATTGTGCCGCCGGGACCGCATAATCCTCTGGGAACTCGCGCACTGTATCTGGATTTGCCCGGAGAATATCGGATACATGGTACCGATATTGATAAGATTAACGGTATAGGCATGCAGATAACGCATGGCTGCGTTCGTATGTATCCTAAGGATGTCGAGGAACTATACGATTTGGTTGCCGTCGGAACGCCGGTTTATATTGTCAAACAGCCTATCAAGGTTGGCTGGCTGGACAACGTTCTTTATGTAGAAGCGCATCCGGATCTGGAGGGAGAGGAAACAACGATGGATCAGCGCTTTGCCGTAGCGCTGGGATTGATTCAAAAAAATAATAATCAGGAGTTGCCTGATTTTGACCAGCAATCTTTGAATAAAGCACTTAAAGAGCAGAGCGGAGAGCCCATAGCAATTTATGAGCGTTTGCCGCCACTGGAGGAAGCGGAAGCGTCAGCATCGATACCCGCGGCAGCACCTGTATCGACGCCAGCACCGGTTCAAAAACCTATAGCGAAACCGGTGCCAAAACCCACACGCAAACCTTCTCCGGATGGTTATTATCATGGGGGCTAAGTTATTAAAGTTGTCAGGAAGATTGTAAAAAGTCATTTATAACCGCAGGGTACAAGTGCCCTGCGAGTAAACCTGTTAAACTACCCATTTTTAACGTATAGCCTTTTTCCGGTACATTCCTTTGAAAAAAATCCTTATTTCCGACAAATTAGCAGAAGCCGGCATCAATTATTTAAATGATCAGCCCGGCATACAAATACATATTGAGACCGGGCTTAATGAGGATCAGCTTTGCAACCTGATCGGCGATTACGATGCGTTGTTGATTCGTAGCGATACGCAGGTGACAAAAAAAGTTTTGCAAGCGGCAAAGAACCTCAAGCTGATAGGCCGCGCCGGTATTGGCGTCGACAATGTCGATATACCCGCAGCAACGGAGCTGGGGATTATTGTGATGAATACGCCGGATGCCAATGCGACAACGACTGCCGAATTGGCCATTGCACATATGATGTCGTTGAGTCGGCATTTGCCGACTGCCGATCGCTCAGTCCGGGCCGGAAAATGGGAGCGCTCCAAATTAATGGGCTCTGAAATCGCTCATAAAACACTGGCGATACTCGGTTTCGGCACCATAGGTCGGATTGTCGCACAGCGTGGTTTCGGCTTGAAAATGCAGGTGATTGCTTATGATCCCTTTGTTGCGCCTGAAATATTCGAAGACCTGGGTGTTGAATCGGTGAGTCTGGATGAACTGGTGACCCGGGCGGACTATTTGACCTTGCATTGCCCTTTGATTGAAAAAACCCGCAATGTTATCGGCAGTGCTCAGCTGGCGATGATGAAAAAAGAGACCATGATTATCAACTGTGCCAGAGGCGGCCTGATTGACGAGGCGGCGCTGTATGATGCGTTGAAAAACGGCCGAATAGCCGGTGCGGCGCTTGATGTTTACGAAAATGAACCGCCTGCCAATTCGCCGTTGCTGGAATTGGACAATATTGTTTTTACTCCGCATTTGGGTGCATCTACCAGTGAAGCGCAAGTGGCGGTGAGTGTAGAAATTGCCCGGCAGGCGGTCACGTTCTTAAAGACTGGCGAAGCGGTTAACGCTTTAAACTTGCCCAGAGTGTCTGCGGAAGAATTGAAAAAATCGCACGAGTTTGTGACGTTGGCCAATATCCTCGGCAAAGTGCTGGTTGGTCTGGCGACCAAGCCGATAGAAAAAATAGAAGTGGCGTTAATGGGGAGGGCGGCGGAAGTTGAGGCTCGGCCTGTTTCAGTCGCAGCCTTGATCGGTTTATTAAGCGGACAATTTTCTACGCCGGTAAACCGGGTTAATGCCGAAAATATCGCCAAACGTCAAGGCATTGTTCTAATTGAATCGAAAACCGAAGAAACTCAGGATTATTTGTCGTTGATCCGGGTTACCGGGCATTGCGCGGGACAGACCATTACGTTAGCGGGAACCCTGTTGGGCGGCTGTCATCCCCGCCTGGTTTGTATCGACCAGTTTGATATTGAAGTGGT
Source organism: Methylobacter sp. (assembly GCF_036845245.1). NCBI lineage: Bacteria > Pseudomonadati > Pseudomonadota > Gammaproteobacteria > Methylococcales > Methylococcaceae > Methylobacter > Methylobacter sp. Next base: position 5,871 of record NZ_DAIUEH010000086.1, on the reverse strand, counting down.
ACCTGTAGGCACCTTGTTGGTGACCCAGCATGATGATAAACCAGGTGTTATATCGGCGATCAGCAGCGTGCTGGGCAATGCTAATATTAATATTACCAGAATGCAGGTCGGTACAGCGGATGTGCAGCAAAGAGCGATGGCGGTTATCAGTGTTTCCGAGCCTTTAACCGAAGATTTGTTGCAGCAATTATGTCATATACCTGCCGTGCATAAGGCTATCCAGATTAACTTATGAGCTTTGACGTCATCTGCTTTGATTGCGACAGTACCTTAAGCAAAATAGAAGGGATAGACGAACTCGCCGGACGGGTCGGTTTGGGCGAAGAAATGTCCAGATTGACTGATGCGGCGATGAATGGCGAAGTTCCGCTGGAAACGGTCTATGAACAACGTTTATCGTTAATAAGGCCGGATCGGGACGGCATCGACTGGCTTGCCGGTTTATATATCGAACAGATCGTCGATGGCGTTCAAGAAGTTTTTGAGACGTTGGCCGCACAGGACAAAGAGCTGCATATTATCAGCGGCGGAATCAGGCAAGCTATTTTGCCGTTGGCAAAGTACTTGGGTTTGTCTGAAGCCCAAGTTCACGCAGTCGATATTTATTTCAATGAAGACGGCAGTTATCGCGATTATGACCGGAACTCGCCGTTGGCAAGATCGGGCGGAAAAGCCGAGATTTGCAGGCGGTTGCTTAAAGCGCAAGACTCACTGGTTATGATCGGCGACGGCAAAACCGATATGGAAGCCAAGCAAGCGGGAGCCGTCGTGATCGGTTTTGGCGGCGTGGTTGACCGGCAGGTTGTTCGTGAGCAAGCCGATTTTTATAGCGTTGAACCGACCTTGGTTTCTATATTGACGCATATTTTATAAACTTGAGTCGATAAGCGCCAACAGGCTGCGGATTGACCGATTGATTTAACGGTTCTTTAGAGAGAGACAATGGCTGGGCATAGTAAGTGGGCTAATATCAAGCATCGTAAGGCGGGACAAGATGCTAAGCGCGGCAAAATATTCACTAAAATGCTGAGAGAAATTACGGTAGCGGTAAAAACCAGCGGGCCGGATGCAGCAAGTAATCCCGCTTTACGCACTGCGATAGATAAAGCCTTGGGTGCAAATATGCGCCGCGATACCATTGATAACGCAATCAAGAAAGCGTCCGGTGCGTTGGAAGGCGTTAATTACGAAGTTGTACGATATGAAGGTTACGGTCCCGGCGGCACGGCGGTTATGGTCGATTGCCTGACCGATAACCGTAACCGTACTGTCGGCGAAGTACGTCATGCTTTTTCTAAAGCGGGCGGCAACTTGGGCACAGACGGTTCTGTAGCTTATCTGTTCAGCAAGATCGGTATTCTCAGTTATGCGCCCTCCGTTGATGAAGATGCCTTGATGGAAGCCGCTTTGGAAGCTGGCGCCGAAGATGTTGCTACTAATGATGACGGCTCGGTTGATGTGATGACCACGCCGGAAAATTATTTGGAAGTAAAGGAAGCGTTGGTTGCCGCAGGTTTTGAGCCGGATAATGCCGAAGTCACTATGCAGGCGGCAACGATGACTGAGTTGGATGCCGAGGGTGCGGAAAAAATGATGCGCTTGATAGACCGATTGGAAGATCTGGATGATGTGCAGAATGTTTATTCCAATGCGGATATCAGCGATGAAATTATGGAAGGGCTGGATTAATAGTTTACGGTAGCTGATGCGAATTTTAGGGATAGATCCGGGTTCAAGAATAACCGGTTACGGTGTTATAGAAGACTCAGCGCAAGGCTATAAATATATAGCCAGCGGCAGTATCCGGATTGCCGCCGATTATTTTCCCGATCGGCTCAAGCAAATATTTGACGGCATTCTGGAAGTTGTCGAACGTTATCAACCTGAGCAAATGGCCATAGAACAGGTGTTTATGCATAAAAATGCCGACTCCGCACTTAAGTTGGGTCAGGCTCGAGGCGCAGCAATTTGTGCGGTTCAGGTCACCGGTTTGCCGGTATTTGAATATGCGGCCCGGCAAGTCAAGCAGGCTGTGGTCGGCAAGGGCAGTGCCGAAAAAACTCAAGTTCAGCATATGGTGAAAATTCTGTTAAATATTCAAGGCGAGTTACAAATCGATGCCAGCGATGCATTGGGCATCAGTATTTGTCATGCCCATTATCAGCAAACTGCACAGCGTTTGCAGAAGGGGTTGTTGCGGTGATTGGTTTTCTACGCGGCAAACTGGTTCTTAAAGCGCCGCCGTTGCTGGTGCTTGATGTGAACGGTGTCGGCTACGAAGTTGAAGCGCCGATGACGACTTTTTATAACCTGCCTGTGATCGGTGCAGAGATCATATTGCATACTCATCTGGTTGTTCGGGAAGATGCGCATATTTTATTCGGGTTCTCGACTGAAGATGATCGCTCGATGTTTAGAACGTTGATCAAGGTCAATGGCGTCGGGCCAAAGTTGGCTTTGACCATTTTATCGGGGCAGAGCGCCGAAGAATTTCATCGCTGTATTCATAATAATGACACGCAAGCATTGGTACGATTACCGGGAGTCGGTAAAAAGACGGCCGAGCGCCTGGTTATCGAAATGCGCGACAGATTGCCGGACTTGTCATCCGATTCAGCCGGCTTGTCAGCGACCGGTATCGATAAGGTTGTTCAGCTGAATAATCCGAAACAGGAAGCTATCAGTGCTTTGTGTTCATTAGGCTATAAGCCGCTGGACGCGAGTAAGATGGTGCAGAATATCAGCGCTGAAGGTAAAAGCTGCGAAGACATCATCCGGTTAGCTTTACAAGGCACGATAAGATGATTGAAAGTGATCGTATAATTACCGCGCACAGTCATTCGGATGAAGAGCGTCAGGATCGGGCCATTCGACCCAAGCGCTTGGCCGATTATATCGGCCAGAAAGAATTGCGTGAGCAAATGGAGATTTTTATTCAGGCCGCAACGGCGCGGTACGAAGCGTTGGATCATGTATTGATTTTCGGTCCTCCGGGGCTGGGTAAAACGACGCTGGCGAATATCATAGCAGCGGAAATGTGTGTTAAAATTCGTCAAACATCAGGACCTGTGCTCGATAAAGCCGGTGATCTTGCTGCATTGTTGACCAATCTCGAACCTCATGATGTGTTGTTTATCGATGAAATACATCGGTTGAGTCCGGCTGTTGAAGAAATTTTATATCCGGCGATGGAAGATTATCAGCTTGATCTGATGATTGGCGAAGGCCCGGCCGCACGCTCAATCAAGTTGGATCTGCCGCCTTTTACATTGGTTGGCGCTACTACCCGTGCCGGTTTATTGACCTCGCCGTTGCGAGATCGTTTTGGCATTGTTCAGCGGTTGGAGTTTTATACGGTTGATGAACTGTCTGATATTGTAACGCGTTCAGCCAATGTACTGGGTATTGCGATGGAATCGCAAGGCGCTTATGAAATAGCGCGCCGTTCTCGCGGTACGCCCCGAATTGCAAACAGGTTGTTGCGTCGGGTTCGGGATTTTGCCGAAGTAAAAGGCAATGGCAAAATTACTGGGGAGCTCTCTTTTCAGGCTCTGGAAATGTTAAAAGTGGATAGTAACGGGTTTGATTCATTAGACCGCAAATTGCTTTTAGCTATGATTGAAAGTTTTGCCGGCGGGCCGGTAGGCTTGGATACATTAGCCGCTGCGATCAACGAAGAGCGAGGCACCATTGAAGATGTCGTAGAGCCGTATTTACTGCAACAGGGATTTATTATGCGTACTCCCCGCGGCCGAGTGGTCACCCAGAACGCCTATTTACATTTTGGTCTGCAGCCCCCAAAGCAATTGGGAATATCTGAGGATTTGTTTGAATAATCGGACATAAGATTGCCAAACAGATTATGAAAAAATTTATTTGGCCCGTACGTGTTTATTACGAAGATACCGATGCCGGAGGAGTGGTGTTTTACGCCAACTACCTGAAATTTTTCGAGCGGGCACGAACCGAAATGCTCCGGGCAATGGGTTATGAGCAGGATGAACTGATTGCTAATGAAGGCATTATTTTTGTTGTGCGTTCTGTGCAGGTCGATTATTTAAGTCCTGCCCGATTTAATGAACAACTCTATGTCAGTGCAGAGGTGAGTCTAGCTAAAAAAGCCAGCCTTACTTTTGAACAAGTCATTACCCGAGGCGATGCTGTTTTATGCGAAAGCATAATCCGGATCGCCTGTTTGGATGCACAAACTATGCGTCCTAAAGCTATTCCCGAAACCTTATTTAGAGCAATTTTAGAGCACACAACATAATGAATACTGATTTATCGATTTTCCACTTAGTTAAAGAAGCCAGCTTCGTTGTTCAATTTGTAATGATGATATTGCTAGCGGCATCGGTGTCATCATGGACCTTCATTTTTACCAAGCGCAAAGAGCTTAACCGGGCGGTTGAAATAACCGACGAATTTGAAGAGCAGTTTTGGTCAGGTGTGGTATTGGCTGATCTATACAGAAAACTGGCGGCAAAAGATTTTGAGCCGGAAGGCATCGAGAAAATATTCCTGGCCGGGTATAAAGAGTTCTCCCGGATGCGTCAAGCCGGCAACGTAGAACCCGGTGTTCAAGTGGAAAGCGCGCAACGGGTAATGCGTATTGAATTATCACGTGAATTGGAACGGCTGGATGAGCATTTGGCCTTTCTTGCCACCGTCGGTTCGATCAGTCCTTACATCGGCTTATTCGGTACCGTATGGGGTATCATGAATTCATTTATGTCTCTGGGTAATGTCAAGCAGGCAACTTTGGCGCAAGTCGCACCCGGTATTGCCGAAGCATTGATTGCAACCGCTATAGGTTTGTTTGCTGCGATTCCTGCAGTTATCTCTTATAACCGCTTTTCTACTCGATTAGACAGATTGACCGGTCGATACGAACTCTTTGTTGAAGAGTTTGTCGTACTATTGCAAAGACAGGCGCATCAAAAATGAGTGCGCCACAAATGGGCAGGAAAAATGGGCGCAGAAAGCCCATGGCGGAAATCAATGTAGTTCCTTACATTGACGTAACTTTAGTGCTGTTGATCATTTTTATGATAACAACGCCGATGTTGCAAACAGGTGTACAAGTTGAGCTTCCTCAAGCTGAATCTGCAACCGTAGAATCGGAAGGTGATAATTTGCCTGTTATTGTGTCGATTAATGAACAGAGTCAATACTTTATTACTATTGATGACAAAGAGCCGGAACTGATTCATCCCGAAGAGGTAGAGGGGCGTGTGATGGCTGTACTAAGCCAGAAACCGAAAACGCAGGTTCTAATCGGGGCTTACAAAGGTATTGATTATGGTGTCGTGGTTACACTAATGGCGGGACTAAAAAATGCCGGTGTCTCCAGTGTAGGATTAATGACCAAGTCGGGTGAACAATAGATTTTGATGGATAGTAAAAAGAAATTTTCGGGGCCGATTATACTGGCCTTAGCTTTACATCTTACGATTCTAGGTCTGTTTGCCCTAAGCGCTTTATTTAAGCCTGACAAAATTGAATCGGAATTGGTGCCGGAAATTATTCATGCTGAAATTGTCGATGAAAGTAAAGTTAAGAATCCGGCTGAGGTAACCGCTGAGCCTGTAAATCCGGCTGAAAGTCCGGTTAAAGAGAAAATCAATCCGGAAGCGGAAACTAATCAGGAAGCCGAGCAAGCAGCAAAGCAGGCTGAAGCAGAGCGAACTGAAGCGGCAAAAGCCGAAGCTGCTGCACAAGTTAGGGCTGAAGCGGAGCGGGCGGAAGCGGCTAAAGCCAAAGCGGAAGCTGCCGCACAAGCCAAGGCCGAAGCGGAGCGGGCGGAAGCGGCTAAAGCCAAAGCGGAAGCAAAACAAGCCGAGGCGGCTAAAGCGAAGGCGGAAGCGGCAG
>NZ_DAIUEH010000085.1:0-13214 GCF_036845245.1 Methylobacter sp. | reverse complement strand
GTGGCGCTGATCGTCGATGTGCCGGGGCTGATGGGGCAGATTGAGCATGAACGGGAGGCCACTGAGATGACAAGCGTTGCGGGATCAAAATAGTGATTTGTAGGACAAGCTTGGTGGGTCAGGCAATGAAAATCTACCAAAACTACGTGGCTGCATGAAGATCGATGAACGCGGTCTGGTGTCAGTTATCAATTAGACATTATAAATTTAAGAGCAAGTTATATGAAACTCACCGTCACAAAAAAAATGACTTTTCTAATTGGTTCCGCGTTGCTTGGTATCGCGCTGCTCATCAGTATCGCTCAACAACAAATGAACAAAGTGTTCGAAGCAGTCAATTATGCTAACGTCAATACTGTTCCTACCTATTTCGCTTTTTTTAAGATAAAAGGGTATTACTCCGATTTGCGCGAACTGTCGTTATTTCACGTCATTATCACGGATTCCAATGGCATGACGGCTCTCGAGCCGAAGATCAACGAGACACGCATGAAATTGGACGAAGCGTTAAATGCATACAAAACCAATGCTTGCAATGGCGCTACTTGTATGTCCGATGAAAAAGAGCAGAAGATGTTCGATAGCGTACAGTCGCTTCTGGCCGAATACGACGTTCAACGGCTGAAAGTCTTTAACTTTTCCAAGGAAAACAAGACTAAAGAGGCAGAAGCAGCGGTTAGGGATCTGTTGATGCCGGCAGTAAAAAAGTTGGATGAAACAATCCAGGTTGAGCTTGATTATAACGCTGAACTGGCCAAGAAAGCCGCTGACAATGGTGTGGAAGCTAAAGACTTCTCAACTACGATCTCTCTCTTTATATCGCTAGTTATTCTGATTGTTGTAAGCACCATTGGCTTTTTAATCACCCGCAACTTGCTTAAGCAATTAGGCGGTGAGCCTGATTTTGCTGCGGATATTGCCAATAAGATTGCAATCGGCGATCTCTCAAGCAATATTGCGGTCAAGCCTGGCGACACCACTAGCTTGCTAGCGTCAATGAAGGGCATGACTGCTTCAATCCAGGCATTAGTAGCCGACTCTGTCGCGCTCTCCACTGCGGCAGTTGAAGGCCGTCTGGAAACCCGTGCCGATGCGGACAAACACCAAGGCGATTTCCGCAAGATTGTCGAGGGCGTCAATGAGACATTGGATGCCGTGATCGGGCCGTTGAACATGGCGGCGGATTATGTGGATAACATTTCCAAAGGTGCCATCCCTGCGAAAATCACCGATAACTATAACGGTGATTTCAATATCCTTAAAAATAACCTGAACACCTGTATCGATGCGGTTAACGCACTGGTGGCCGATGCCACTATGTTATCGGTTGCCGCGGTCGAAGGTCGTTTGGAAACCCGTGCCGATGCAAGCAAGCACCAGGGCGACTTCCGCAAAATCGTCGAGGGTGTCAATGACACGTTGGACGGCGTCATTCTCCCTGTCAACGAGGCCGTTGCGGTGCTTACTCAAATGGAACAGGGTGACCTGACTAAAACCGTCAACGGTAACTATAAAGGCCAGCTCGACGACTTCAAGCAAACCATTAACAACACTATCGCTAAAATTTCTCAAGTCATTAACGAAGTTAATGGTGCGGCTTCCAGTATCGCCTCGGCCAGTGAAGAGGTTTCCGCCACAGCTCAAAACATGAGTCAGGCAACCAGCGAACAGGCGGCCAGCGTCGAAGAAACCAGCGCTTCTATCGAACAGATGTCGGCTTCGATCGACCAGAACACCGAAAACGCCAAGGTCACCGACGGTATGGCGACCCAGGCCAGCAGTGAAGCGGCGCAAGGCGGCGAAGCGGTTAAACAGACGGTCAGCGCGATGAAGAGCATCGCCGGCAAAATCGGCATCATCGACGATATTGCCTACCAAACCAACTTGCTGGCTTTGAACGCAGCCATTGAAGCCGCCCGAGCCGGTGAACACGGCAGGGGTTTTGCAGTCGTTGCGGCCGAAGTGCGAAAGCTGGCCGAACGTAGCCAGATTGCCGCCCAGGAAATCGGCGAGCTGGCCGAAAGCAGCGTTGAGATGGCTGAAAGCGCCGGTAAATTGTTGGATACCATCGTGCCTTCGATCAAGAAAACCTCCGATCTGGTACAGGAGATCGCGGCGGCCTCCGAAGAGCAATCGTCAGGCGTCAGCCAAATCAATACCGCGATGGACCAGCTCAACCAGATCACCCAGCAGAATGCGAGTTCATCGGAAGAGCTGGCCGCGACCTCGGAAGAGATGAGCGGGCAGGCAACGCAACTACTGGATCTGATGGCGTTCTTTACCGTGGATGAAAGTGCAGGGGCTGTTTCGAGGCCGTCCAATACCAGCAAGCTGTTTAAGTCGTCGGTTAAAAAAACGGTGTCGGTAAAACACGCGCCTAACGAAGCCGAATTTGTAAAGTTTTAGGAGGCGGTTATGAAGACAATCACACCCGCGGCGCAGACGCTACCGACTACGGTCGGCAGTGCTGAACTCGAGGAGCCACAGCAATACCTGACCTTCATGCTGAGCGGTGAAACTTATGCGATCAGCATACTTCGGATCAAAGAGATCATCCAGTACGGTCAACTGACCGAAGTGCCGCGGATGCCGGCTTTCATCCGCGGCGTCATTAACCTGAGAGGGGCCGTGGTGCCGGTGATCGACCTGAGCGCGCGTTTCGGCAAGTTGCCGACTGCGATAGGGCGACGCAACTGCATCATCATCATTGAAGTGGCGATGGGGGAAGAAACCCAGAGCGTCGGCGTGATGGTGGATGCAGTGAACGCGGTGCTGGAGATTCCGGCCGGCGAGATCGAACCGGCGCCCACGTTCGGTACCAACATCCGTGCCGACTTCATTGCCGGGATGGGCAAGATCAACGGCAAGTTTGTGGTCATCTTGAATATTCAGTATGTGCTGTCGATGGATGACATGTCGGCACTGGCTGCGGTGGGTTCCGGTTCGGCAGCCGAGTTGATAAAAGCTGAGTGAGATGAGGCCTCTGTTTTGCCAGCAAGTGCTGATTGATCGTTCTCACGCTCAAACATCATTTCGCTGGACAAACTTAAATACGAAAAGAGTATTGGCGGCTTCACCACTCTGGGTACCGGCGAAGTGGCACCGATCGTCAATGCGCCGGGGCAGATAGAACATGAAGGGGAAGAGAGTGAGATGACAACACCCTCAAAGAAGATTTGTAAGGTGGATCCGCTTTTCTACCTGCTCTACCAGACAATGTGAACACTATTAACCGTACGAAGATGGACAAATCTGGTCTTGTCTCAATTTATCAGTAAAACGTTATAAGTTAAGGAGAAATCTATATGAAACTCAAACTCACCGTAGCAAAAAAAATGGCCCTGCTGATCGGCTCAGCGCTGCTCGGCATCATCTTACTCGCCGGCTTCAGTCAACAGCAAATGAATAAGGTATTTGATGCGGCCAACTTCGGCAACGTCAATTCTGTACCCAGCTTGAAGGTCTTGAGTACCGCTCTCGAAGAGTTTGGGCGTATTCGGGTACGAGCCTATCGCCATGTGCTTAATACCGATGACAAGGCTATGCAAGAGATTGAGGCTAAGTTAAAGGATGCCCAGGTAAAACTGGATAAGGCACTCAAAGATTATGAGCCGCTTATCGCCGATGGTAAGGACAGAGCTTTTCTGGAGGCAGACAGAGTGTTACGCGATGAGTACACCGTTAGCCTGAACCAAATACTGGAACTGTCGCGTAGCAGCCAAAACGAGCAGGCGCGCGATATGCTCACCAAAGCGTCTATTGTGGCTGAAAAACTGAATACGGCGCTTGATGAACATATGCAATACAACATCGAGCTTGGCATTAAAGGCGCCGAGGAGGCTATTGCCGCCAAGAGCAACGCGTTGACCTTATCGCTGATCATCACTCTCCTGACTATTGGCGTGGTTTTTACCATCGGCTTCACCATAACTCGCGCCTTCCTACGCCAACTGGGCGGCGAGCCGGATGTTGCTGCCGGAATTGCCAACAAGATTTCAGCGGGCGACCTCACGAGCAACATTGAGCTCAAGCCAGGAGACACCAGTAGTCTGTTTGCCTCAATGAAGAACATGACGGCTTCAATCCAGGCATTAGTAGCTGACTCTGTCGCACTCTCCACTGCGGCTGTTGAAGGCCGCCTGGAAACCCGTGCCGATGGGAGCAAGCACCAAGGCGATTTTCGCAAGATTGTCGAAGGGGTCAACGAAACATTGGATGCGGTGATCGGGCCGTTGAATGTAACCGCTGATTATGTAGAGCAAATTGCCAAGGGTGTTATCCCTAGCATCATTACAGACAATTACAACGGAGATTTCAACGTTATCAAAAACAATCTCAATAACGTCGTAAAGATGATGAGTGACCTGCTGGCGCAGACCGACATCATCATCAAGGCGGCAGCGGACGGCGAGCTGGATACCCGCGCCAACGCCGACCTGTTCGTGGGCGGCTGGAAACAGCTGGTGAGCGGCGTGAACGATACTATTACCAACATCGTCAATCCGTTGAATGTCACGGCAGACTACGTTGATCAAATCTCCAAAGGCGTGATTCCACCGACGATTACGACCGAGTACAAAGGCCAGTACAACGTGATCAAGAACAATCTCAACAATGCGGTGAAGATGATGAGCGACCTGCTGGCGCAGACCGACATCATCATCAAGGCGGCAGCGGACGGTGAGCTCGATACCCGCGCCAACGCCGACCTGTTCGTGGGCGGCTGGAAACAGCTGGTCGCAGGTGTAAACCAGACATTGGATGGTGTGATTGGTCCTGTCAACGAAGCTGTGTCAGTTCTCGTCGAGATGGAGCGAGGCGACCTTACCCGAACTGTTGAGGGTAATTACAAAGGGCAGTTGAAGGATTTCAAAGATACGGTCAACAATACCATTGCCAAAATTTCTCAAGTGATCAGCGAAGTTAATGGCGCCGCTGCCAATATCGCCTCGGCCAGTGAAGAGGTTTCCGCCACGGCACAAAGCATGAGTCAGGCCACCAGTGAACAAGCAGCGAGCGTCGAAGAAACCAGCGCTTCTATCGAACAGATGTCGGCTTCGATCGACCAGAACACCGAAAACGCCAAGGTCACCGACGGTATGGCGACCCAGGCCAGCAGTGAAGCGGCGCAAGGCGGCGAAGCGGTTAAACAGACGGTCAGCGCGATGAAGAGCATCGCCGGCAAAATCGGCATCATCGACGATATTGCCTACCAAACCAACTTGCTGGCTTTGAACGCAGCCATTGAAGCCGCCCGAGCCGGTGAACACGGCAGGGGTTTTGCAGTCGTTGCGGCCGAAGTGCGAAAGCTGGCCGAACGTAGCCAGATTGCCGCCCAGGAAATCGGCGAGCTGGCCGAAAGCAGCGTTGAGATGGCTGAAAGCGCCGGTAAATTGTTGGATACCATCGTGCCTTCGATCAAGAAAACCTCCGATCTGGTACAGGAGATCGCGGCGGCCTCCGAAGAGCAATCGTCAGGCGTCAGCCAAATCAATACCGCGATGGACCAGCTCAACCAGATCACCCAGCAGAATGCGAGTTCATCGGAAGAGCTGGCCGCGACCTCGGAAGAGATGAGCGGGCAGGCAACGCAACTACTGGATCTGATGGCGTTCTTTACCGTGGATGAAAGTGCAGGGGCTGTTTCGAGGCCGTCCAATACCAGCAAGCTGTTTAAGTCGTCGGTTAAAAAAACGGTGTCGGTAAAACACGCGCCTAACGAAGCCGAATTTGTAAAGTTTTAGGAGGCGGTTATGAAGACAATCACACCCGCGGCGCAGACGCTACCGACTACGGTCGGCAGTGCTGAACTCGAGGAGCCACAGCAATACCTGACCTTCATGCTGAGCGGTGAAACTTATGCGATCAGCATACTTCGGATCAAAGAGATCATCCAGTACGGTCAACTGACCGAAGTGCCGCGGATGCCGGCTTTCATCCGCGGCGTCATTAACCTGAGAGGGGCCGTGGTGCCGGTGATCGACCTGAGCGCGCGTTTCGGCAAGTTGCCGACTGCGATAGGGCGACGCAACTGCATCATCATCATTGAAGTGGCGATGGGGGAAGAAACCCAGAGCGTCGGCGTGATGGTGGATGCAGTGAACGCGGTGCTGGAGATTCCGGCCGGCGAGATCGAACCGGCGCCCACGTTCGGTACCAACATCCGTGCCGACTTCATTGCCGGGATGGGCAAGATCAACGGCAAGTTCGTGATCATCCTGAATATTCAGTATGTGCTGTCGATGGATGACATGTCGGCACTGGCTGAGGTGGGTTCCGGTTCGGCAGCCGAGTTGACGAAGGCCGAGTGAAAGACGCGCCTGCTTAATGGGTATTGATTTCAACGTCACCCCATTCAGGCATCATTGAAACTATAGAGCAGAGCTGCAGACAATAGTTGTGACCTGGAGTGCTACCGGAAACAGGCAGCCATTATGGTTGTTATTCTAAATAATGTATCGAGGAGTAAGTAATATGAAGATGACTGTCGCACGAAAGATGGCTGTACTGGTAGTTTCCGCTCTTTTAGGTCTGGTAGGCCTGTCGTGGTTTGGGCAGAACAGAATGGATACGGTTTATGAAAAAACTAATATTGCTAACGTTAATAGCATTCCCAGTATTGTCGTATTATCCAGAGCCGCTGAATCGTTTGGCCGCTTGCGTGTCCGCGTATACCGCCATGTATTGGTTACCGATCCCGCAGAAATGATGAAAATCGAAACTGCGATAAAGGAGGCAAAGGATGGCGTTTTGGATGCCATGAACACATATGAAAGTGAAGGTTTGGCTGCGGACGACGAAGACAGACAGTTGCTTGCCGAAGATAAAGCTTCTTTTAGTGAATATGCCCTTGAAATGGAGAAGATTCTGGGATTTTCTCGCGAGAAAATGAAAGATAAAGCTTTCGATAGCATGGCACAAATTGGCGAGAAGGCCGAAAGGAGCAATACCGCGCTCAGAACACACATGAAATATAACGCCGATTTGGCAAAGAAGGCATCGGATGTGGCCGCTAAAGCCAAGGCCGATGCAACCAAACTATCCATTATCATTGAGTTCATTGTTGTGTTGACGACCGGGTTGCTGGGTTGGTTTACCACCACCAATTTATTGCGGCAGCTAGGTGGTGAGCCTGATTTAGTTGTCGATTTGGCCAATAAAATCGCCGTTGGCGACCTTGGCACCCAGATCGATTTAAAAGCCGGTGACACCGCTAGCGTGATGAATGCCATGAAAAATATGTCAGTTTCGATTCAGGCACTTGTAGCTGACGCAACAGCGCTTTCTTGTGCGGCTGTTGAAGGCCGACTGGAAATTCGTGCCGATGCGACCAAGCATCGGGGCGATTTCCGCAGTATTGTCGAGGGTGTGAACAAAACGCTGGACGGGGTTATTGTCCCTGTCAATGAAGTGGTTGCAGTGCTTCAGGGAATGGAACAAGGAGCTCTTACCCGAACAATTAATGGCGATTACAAAGGACAACTCAAGGAGCTCAAGGATACCGTCAACAATACCATTGCCAAATTGTCGCAAGTCATTAATGAAGTGAACGCTGCGGCTTCCAATATCGCCTCGGCTAGTGAGCAGGTTTCCTCCACGGCTCAAAGCATGAGTCAGGCCACCAGTGAACAAGCCTCATCGGTGGAAGAAACCAGCGCTTCGATCGAACAAATGTCGGCTTCCATCGACCAGAACACTGAAAACGCCAAGGTCACCGAAGGTATGGCAGCCCAGGCTAGCAGCGAAGCCGTGCAAGGCGGCGAAGCGGTTAAAGAAACAGTGAGTGCGATGAAGAGTATTGCCGGCAAAATCGGCATCATCGACGATATTGCTTACCAAACCAATTTGCTGGCTTTGAACGCTGCAATTGAAGCTGCCCGAGCCGGTGAGCATGGCAGAGGTTTTGCTGTGGTCGCCGCTGAAGTGCGAAAGCTGGCCGAACGTAGCCAGATTGCCGCACAGGAAATCGGCGAACTTGCCTCCGGCAGTGTCGAGATGGCCGAAAGCGCCGGAAAGCTGTTAGACACTATCGTGCCTTCAATCAGAAAAACTTCCGATTTGGTGCAGGAAATCTCGGCGGCTTCTGAAGAGCAGTCTGCTGGCGTCGGTCAAATTAATACCGCGATGAATCAGCTTAACCAGATCACCCAACAAAATGCCAGTTCAGCAGAAGAGCTGGCCGCCACTTCGGAAGAAATGAGCGGGCAGGCGGAACAACTGCTGGATTTGATGGCGTTCTTTACTCTAAGTGATAACGGAGATGCGGTTTCGGTAATTCCTAAGCCCAATTTTTCTAAGCATGCGGCTAGAAAAAAGGTAGCTGCAGAGCGGGTTTCTAACGAAGTCGAATTTGTTAAGTTTTAGGATATGGCTATGAATGCAATCATACCAGTGACGAACAGCGGTCCGAAGCTTGAGGAACAACAGCAATACCTGACCTTTATGTTGAGCGGCGAGACCTATGCGATCAGCATAATTCAGATCAAGGAGATCATTCAATAAGGCCAATTGACCGAAGTGCCGCGGATGCCGGATTTCATTCGTGGCGTGATTAATCTGAGGGGGCGGTAGTGCCGGTGATCGACCTGAGCGCACGTTTCGGTAAGCCGCCAACTCAGGAAGGGAGACGTAACTGCATCATCATCGAAGTGGAGATAGGAAAGGAAACCCAGAGCGTTGGAGTAATGGTGGATGCAGTGAACGCGGTGCTGGAGATTCCGGCCGGCGAAATCGAACCTGCGCCCACATTCGGCGTCAACATCCACGCCGACTTCATAGCCGGGATGGGCAAGATCAACGGCAAGTTTGTGATCATCCTGAATATTCAGCATGTGCTGTCGCTGGATGACATGACTGCATTAGCTACAGTGGGATCTGCTGTGGCTGCCGAGTTGGCGTAGGTAATTGGACATATGCAAACGGCAAGGATAGGACAATGGTGCAAAAATACAAGTTGATAATTATTATGCTGCTCGCTGCAATTTTGGTTGCGTGTTGGCCATCAGGGCCACGAACAATAACCAAACTAACGGAGACGGGGTCTCCGGCTTTGCATGCTATCGACAGCAATGAGCTGCGGCGGCTGATGGACCGGATGAACAGTCTGATGTTCGAGAGTATTTTGACCGGACAAGCGTTGGATAGCCAGCAACGGGAGTTCTCCAGCCGGGTTATCACGGCGGCGGAAGGTGTGGATCGGGCCTTAGACGGCATCGTCGCCACGTTGCCGAAACTGAATCTGGATGAAGGGGAACAGAAAACATTTCTCGCTTTGGCCGTCAATCTTAGGGGAAAAGCGCATACGCTGAAAGCCCAAGCGGAAGCTCGCCACTTTGACGATATTCCGGCGACCCTGGAGAAAATGAACGCCACTTGTACTTCCTGCCATCAACTGTTTCGCGATTTCGCCAAGCCGGGAGTCAAAAAATGATCAGGCATACAACTCTTTATCTGGTTGTCTCAACGATGTTCTTTTCTGTCGAGGCAAGTGCAGCCGACGATGATATGCGCATTTTGCTCAAGGAACTGATCAAGCAGGTTGAGGAACTTAAGTCTCATGCTGTCCAGTCCGATGTCCGTGTTCGAGAGTTGGAGAACAGTCTTGACAAAGAACGGAAGGAAAATAGGCAGCTGATCGCGGCCAGATCCATCCCAAAAGCCGTTGCGATGGCAACGCCAACCGATGCTGTTGCAGTGGAACCGAAAAAGGAAGCCAAGCCGCCTGTTACCCTGGGTGATGTCAAGGATACGTTCAAGATACCGGGAACCGATACCTCTCTTGGTTTTGGCGGCTTTGTCAAACTGGATGTCATCGAGAACAGCGTCAGTGCGGGTACCAATAAAGCCGGCGACCTTTATCTATTTGTTCCTCAAATACCGATATCGAATAGAGGGGAAAACAGCCAACTGGCGTTCAATGCGAGGGAAAGCAGGTTTTGGTTAAAATCTTTTACGCCAAGCCGGTGGGGCAATATCAACACCTATCTGGAGCTGGATCTCTTTGGTGCGGTAGATAGTTATACGCCGCGATTGCGCCATGCCTACGGCACCTTCGGCAATTTGTTGGCCGGTCAGACCTGGACTACTTTCGTGAACGAATTGGCCCTAGCCGATACCTTGGATCTTAATGGCCCCGTCGGCACTGCAAAGTTCCGTCAGCCACTGGTGCGTTGGACTCAGTCTTTCACTGTAGCAGGTCAGTCCATGGAGTTTCAGGCGGCTGCGGAAATGCCTAACAGCGCGCTGTACACCAGCAATTGGACGCCGACAGCGCCGGAAACCCTCACCACGGGCGGTGCGGATCGCTATCCGGACATGATTGTTCGTCTTAACTATAAACCGGATTGGGGTAACCTGTCTTTGGCCGGCATGGGACGGCAGATTCGCATGACGTCTTCGACCACGCCCGTCATTTCCAATGTCAAAGCCTCGCAAGAAGCTTGGGGAGGAGCGATCAGTCTGGCGGGCAAGATCAACATTTTCGAGTTGGACAATATTCGTTTCACGCTCAACTACGGTAATGCCTTCGGCCGTTACTCGGCCGTGGACCGAATGGAAGACGCCGCAGTTGATGCGGCGGGGAATTTGCATCAGGTCAATATTTACAGTGCTGTGGTTGCTTACCAACACTGGTGGAACAAGGCGTGGCGCAGTAGCGTGGCCTACGGATTCGAGCAGGCCGATCAACCCGGTTTCGTGAATCAAGCAATGACTCGGCAAGCGCAATCGACACACGCCAACCTGCTGTGGAGTCCTATCCTTCAAGCAACCTTGGGTTTGGAATATATCTACGGCATGCGGGAGCTGATAGATGGGCGGAGCGGAAGTCTTAGCCGGGTGCAGTTATCGGCCAGATACAATTTTTAGTGTTATCCGGAAATTAAAGGAGCATGACGGAAATGGTCTTCGACAAGCGCAGGAGCTTTTGTAGTTAGGTTTTTTAAATTAAATAAATGCAACAGTAACTTTATACAGTATCAATGAATGGAATGAAAAAATGAGTGCAGACGTGATTCACAAATCTAATCTTGCCGCCGTAGTGCTGAAAGAAAAGGAATTCACACAGTTTCGCGACCTGATCTACAGCATCGCCGGAATCAGCATGTCACCGGCCAAGAAGCCGCTGGTCGCGAGTCGTTTGGCGAAGCGCCTCAAGCATCATGAGCTGGCGAGCTACGGCGAGTATTTCCAAATGATTACCGCAGTTAACGGTAAAACGGAACTGCAAATGGCGGTAGATTTACTGACTACCAACGAAACGCACTTTTTCCGTGAACCCAAGCATTTCGATTTTCTGCGTAGGCACATTTTGCCCACAAGAAAACCGGGTAAGGCCTTACGTATCTGGAGTGCGGCCTGTTCCAGCGGCGAAGAGCCTTACAGTATTGCGATGCTGCTGGATGACGTAATGGGCAGTGCGCCATGGGAAATCGTGGCTTCCGACCTGAGTGTGAGAGTGCTGGAAAGGGCGCGTATCGGGCTTTATCCGATGGAGCGTATGCCGGAAATCCCCCGTGATTATTTGTCCAACTATTGCCTGAAAGGCACCGGAAGCCAGGATGGGACATTGCTGATTGATCGCAGACTGCGTGAACGTGTGCAGTTCATGCAGCATAACCTGACGGAAGCGCCGCCGAAACTGGGCGAATTCGACGTGATCTTTCTACGCAACGTAATGATCTATTTCGATCAGGACACCAAGCGCCAAGTGGTTTCGCGCCTGTTGTCATTGTTACGTCCCGGCGGATATTTCCTGGTCGGTCATTCCGAAACACTGAACGGTATTAATGAAGAAGTACGGTTGGTGCAGCCGGCCGTTTACCTGAAACCACTGAGATGATAAGACCTTTGCATCCGAAAGAGATTTTCCTTCAGCCCGGCGATCATTTCTTTGCCGACCGGGATACCCGCATCCGGACCGTATTGGGTTCTTGCGTGTCGATGACTTTTTGGCATCCGCATCTGTTGGTGGGGGGCATGTGCCATTACATGTTGCCGGAACGCGGCAGTGAACGAAAGGGAGAGAATTGGCCCGTGCCGGACGGCCGTTATGCTGATGAGGCGGTTGCCTTGCTATTGAAGAAAATTGATGTCGTTGGTGCGCCCCATAAGGAATATCAAGTTAAATTATTTGGAGGTGGCAATATGTTCCCCAACACACATTATAAAAATAAAAATGCTCCGTCCCCGATCGGCAGCATGAATGCGAATGCCGCGCAACGGCTGATAAAACAACATGGCTTCACCAGGGTAGCCGAACATTTGGGCGGCATAGGCTATCGCAATGTAATTTTCGAAGTGTGGAACGGAGAGGTCTGGGTGAAGCACTGCCATGTGTTGGCCCAAGAAGAAAATAACCCCATAAACAGGAGACTGGGATGACTGAGATTAAAGTACTGATAGTGGATGATTCCGCAGTCGTACGGCAGGTATTGACGACAACATTGTCGCAAGATCCGGGTATTAACGTGATCGGCGCGGTTGCCGACCCGGTGTTCGCGATGGCGCGCATGCAGACGCAATGGCCCGATGTGATTGTGCTGGACGTGGAAATGCCGCGCATGGACGGCATCACCTTCTTGAAAAAACTGATGGCCGAGCGGCCCACGCCGGTGGTCATCTGTTCCACGCTGACCGAGAAAGGCGCGGAAACCACCATGCAGGCGCTGGCGGCGGGCGCGGTCAGCATCGTTACCAAGCCTAAAGTGGGGCTCAAGCAATTTTTGCAGGATGACTCCGAAAGCTTGGTGGTCGCCGTTAAAGCGGCTGCCCGCGCCAACCTGCGCCGCTTGTCCGCATCGACTGCGGTACCGGTGCAGGCCAAATTGACGGCGGACGCCATCCTTCCGGCTAACTTCCACGCCATGGCCGAAACCACCGATCGGGTCGTCGCTATCGGCACCTCCACCGGCGGTACGCAGGCGCTGGAATTTGTATTGACCGCCCTGCCGCGGGTTTGTCCGGGCATCGTGATCGTACAGCATATGCCGGAAAAATTTACCGGCGCTTTCGCGGCCCGGCTGAACAATCTGTGTCAGATTGAAGTGCGTGAAGCGGTGAACGGCGACCGGGTCATGCCCGGCCGTGCGCTGATCGCCCAAGGCGGGCGGCACATGCTGCTCAAGCGCAGCGGTGCGCAATACCACGTTGAGATTGTTGAAGGGCCGCCGGTCAGCCGTCATTGCCCCTCGGTGGATGTGCTGTTCCGTTCGGTG
>NZ_DAIUEH010000084.1:0-13497 GCF_036845245.1 Methylobacter sp. | reverse complement strand
CATAACGCCAACTATAACCTATATCTAATGCTATTAATGCAATTAAACACTAGTATGACGCCGCTAATGGTTGCCGAGATAATGATTTTTAATAAAAGTTTCATGCGTCACCTGTAAATATAAGCTTGCCCTTTGTAATTAACGGACTACATCAGCCGCCAATGGTCATAATAGTCCTTATTTGTGGACGCTTTTTACCATAGAAACCGCTTTTTCGTTTAATTTTTTAGTTTTCTTAGACGCTTTGTCAATAAAGGTAACGTTACTAAAATTGATTTTATCCGGCGTTTTTTCGTTGTTCTCATTCATCCGGCAGCGTCTTTGCCGATCAATCTCTAAGGCTTGCATGGCATAGCGTAACGCGCGTATTTCTTCACAGCGTACAAAATCGCCTTCAGGTGATTCTATGCAGTCGGGTGTAATCCGGAATCCACGCCAGCGTTTACCCAGAAAATCCAGCCGACCAGAAAATAGCATCAAACAAAGAAAAACCGCACGTGGCGGTTCGATCTTTCCAGATTCCCAATTATTGACCGTTCGTCGTGTCACGTTGAACGTAACCGCGCATTCGATCAGTGTATACCGCGCAAATTGCCGCCATTCCTTAAACGTGCTCGGTACTTCGTAATAGGTCGTCATCTTTTTGGCTCCATTTTAAGAAAAACAACCATAACGCAAGTGTTATGCCGATAACAATAAAAGACTTCGCATAATGTATATTATGTTAAATCATATGAAATATGTGTCGGCATAGTACTTGCGTTAGTGTTATTTTTTAATACATGGAGTCAGAATAATGGCAGCGAAAAAAAAGCCAAGCTTTTACCATACCCGCAATAAAATTTGCCCCAACAATAAACAAGCGGCAGAACTATTAGGCGTTGAAGTTTCTGAAATTAAGATTATGGATGAACAAGGCGCTCCGTTAATGGCCGAGCGCCTTTTGCTTTTCTGGGACCAAAAACATATCAATCACCCCGGTTGGGATGGTTTTATATTCAGCCGCGGCGTTCTGATTCATAAAAAGAAACGATGGCGACCGGAACAACTCATTCAAATGAGAAAAGACGCTGAACGCGTTGAGCAGCTCGAAAATGAAATATATAGGCTTTATAGCCTTTCAGGACTATTCAAAATATCAAAGAAGTTAATTCGCAAAAAAAGCGAAAAATGGAGGCTATACAGATAAGTAATTACATAAGATATTATTAAAAAGCTGAAATATATGATAAAAGCACATGGTCACGTCAACTCATAAGCTAGCCAAAATGACCATAATATTATTCATAATAGTTTTACTAATAATAACAATAAGCTATGTAAAGAGAAAAGCTAGAAACAAGATTCTTATTAAGATAAATCAGTCAAAAGAAAGAATAAAACCGTTCCAAAACGCGAGCTTTAATTCCACAATAAAAGGTGATAAGTCATGGAGCAAAGAACTTTTAAGAAAACTGGAATGGAAACGATACGAAGAAGTCTGCACGGAATATTTAAAGATCAAAAACTGCAATGCAGCAGTAACATGTATAGGAGCAGACGGCGGAATAGACATTAAGATAACGGACAAAGACGGAAATCTTTTTGCAATAGGTCAATGTAAATCATGGAATAAAGCAATAGGTGTAAATCTGATTCGTGAACTTTATGGCGTAATGGTAAGCGAGAAAGCGGAGTATGCTCTTTTTTTTACCACAATGGGATTTAGCATTGATGCAATGAAATTCGCACAGGATAAAAAAATAATTCTCATTGATGAAAATGAGCTTATTAAGCTGATCAAAGAACTTAACGATATCGATAAAAACAAACTGCACATGATAGCGGTGGATGGCGATTACACAACACCTACTTGCGTTTCATGCAACACAAAAATGGTAAAAAGAATAGCCAAAACCGGAAGAAACCCAGGCAATGAATTCTGGGGATGCGCAAATTACCCTAAATGCAAACATAAAATGTTTATATCAACAAAAACATACCAATGACGAGTTTAAGTATTCTGAGATACCTAGACTCGGCTGTTACTCGACGTCTGAAAAGTTTACCTAGTCAGTAACGGTTTTACGATCAAAAACCCGCTTCCGGCAGGCATTGCCTGCATAAACTTGACGGCCTGTTACTGGACGTCCGCAAGAACAGGCGCATAAGGTAACGCCTGTTTGCCGGTTTAGAACGGCTTGGGCAAGCGCACGGGCCAGACCGTAAGGAACGCCATTACCGATAGCACGGACTAGCGCGCTACGGGTAAATGCGGGTATGTCGAAATCTTCCGGAAGACCTTGTAAGGCGGCTATTTCCGAAAGCGGACGGGAATCATTGGCTAGAACTGTCGGGTTACGGCCGAGTGTCTTTTTTCTATCAATAATCAATTGTGAATAATCGATAGCGCCGAATTGAACATGACGTAAACGACGTTGCGACATGCCTAAATCGGACGCGTTAAGGTCCAGACGTTGCCAGCTATAACCGTCTATGTGCATATCGGGAACGCCGGGGACGTTTTCGGCTAACCACCAGGAGGGACGCGCTTCAAGCACAATACGTTTGAAATGAAAGAGCATTTCCAAGCCCTGCCCTGTCGGTTGATCACGACGTGCTTTTGAAAAATCCTGACACGGAGGACCGCCTATAACACCATCGAAACGACCCGAAGGAACGGTAAAGCGTCGAATGTCACCGCCGAAGATCAGATCGGGACCGCGAACCACACAAAAACCGGCATCTTCAAAGCCGCGATCTAGCAGACCGATACCGGGAAATAATGAAAGAATCAACATGCTGTTACCACGCAGCGGGAAAATGAATCCGGATAGTAACGGTTTAAGCGTTACGCGTCCAGGTTTAAAAGTGCCGGCTCAGTAACAGATAAAGCGATAATCAACCGATAAAAGCGGGGGTGGTCGCGAATGCGCCTATATGGTTGCGTGTGCCACAGCGATAACACCACAGGCGCATTCTCTCTTTGTTATTGGGAACCCTCGATAAAAGGACAAATTCGCGACCACCCCCGCTTTCATCTCTCTTGCGTGTGTAATGGCATTCAAAAATTGATTTTATACAAATTCGTGAAATATTCGAATGTACTTCATGGTTTTGTAATTTCGCTACGCTCAACAGTTTTATATTTCAGGACACCTTCACGGTGCCCCGATACCCCCACCCGTCTGGTTGAAAAAATCATCATCAATGCAAGGTCATTTTAGCGAGTCGTAACCGCATCAAGCAGTTTAACGGTTTCCACAAAAAAAAGGCTTCGCAACAACCATTAGATTTTTTTTGCAGACCCTCCGTGAAACAGCTTGACCCGGTTACTTCTTCTCGCTGTTTTTGCCTCGCATTAACGATTGATTTTATTAATTTTTTAATATGAGGTGGGAAATGAACAGAGAAACTGAGTTAACCAAGAAAATAGAGGAAGCCGGATGGGAAATAATAGGCGTAGGCTTCAAAGAAAATAACAGTGACGCCATGAAAGTAACGGACGCTCAAAAAATAAACGACGTGGCAATGAACGAAATAATACCCTGGTTCAGTTGGGCGTTGTTCGAATGCGCGTCAGATAGACAAATGTACTGGGTTTGCCAGAAAGAAGTTTAACTACCGAATGGCCAAGGACGGCTTTTAAATCCACCCCACCCCCTACAGGCCACTACTATGGGCAAGCCCAAAAAGATAAACGCACGGCTTGCGCTCGAAAGGCGTTACGAGCTGGACGAAAGGTTTACCTGGTCAGTAACGGTTTAAGCGTTACGCGGCCAGGTTTAAAAAAGCCTGGTCAGTAACGGTTTTTGAACTAATGCTTTGCAAGCATGGTTTCGCCTGAAGGCAAAGCCATCTGGATATTTTCTTTTTCTTTTTTACAGTAGACGTGAAACGGCTTTTGATTGCGGTAAAAAACTTGAACATGACAAGTATCAATTACTTTAATGTTGTAACCATAACCGGACAGACCTGAGGTATTAATAAATATCTCTTCAACATCGTTTTTTATAATGAAATAAAGACTAATTGGATTCTTGGATTCAGAAGAAGCCTTAAGAGCAACCGTTACACCCGCCAAACGCCAGTTATAACCCGTAAAAGGTGAATCATCAGGCACAACCGTATTAAGCCCCCCTGCCCCAACGTAACCGGTTTCAGACGATGTTTTAACCGGCATGGGCGACTGTTGAGGCACGTTTGAATTAACCGGCGTGGTCGTTAGCCTTGAAAACCGCGCATAGGCAAAATAGCTTAATATCAAGAATAGTAAAGCCAGCAAAATTAAAATATAGAAAGCAATAGGCCGCCGCTTGTTTTGCTGGGTATGTATCTCGGCAGAATCATACAATTTGAATACACGCTTAGGCAGCGTGTAAGGTCGTTCTACCGCATCATTGCGCGACTGTACGTCTTGCTTACACTCGGGCCACTCGTATTCTTTACGTCCGGACCATTTAGCAACCAGATGAACATGACGACCAACCAACAAACGAATGAAATTATGGAACAGGTGTGGCCCCTGCGAGATCAACCAGAAATCCAAGCCATAATGACGATGAGTCTCAAGCGCTGAAATGGCTTCACTAGGGCCGGATGAACCGTTAGTAGGTCGCCAGATACGCTGTACCTCATCAACGATGATTAAAGCGCCGGACTCCTTCCACTTGGGCCAATCTTCAACAAACTTGGGAGGGTTAACGGTTTTCATGCGCTCTTGAATATCGGAATCCTGAGCGCGGCATATATCGCACAACTGCGACCGACAATAAAGGGTTTCGTGAGCAATACCCCGCAAGCTTCTTATGCCGTGAATAAACAATAAACGGTTAGGCTCAAGTTTGCGGAGTTCGAGAAGCTGATTCAGTAGCCAAGCAGTTTTTCCGGTACCCGGCCCCCCAGTAATTAAGGTAATCATATCGGCCTCAGTTTTTTGATTGCCATCAATGCCGCCCTTGTAGTCATACCGGCCGTAATAATGCCCAAAGATTGACCAATACCGCCAAGATTCAAAAGCTGTAAAACCTTTGGGTTAATCGATTGATAATTTGACATAGCCAAAGAAATAACGGTATCGGTCAAAGTAGTTAAAGCAGCATAAGAAACGATGCCAAAACCCAAGGTAAAAAGTACACGAGCGACAACTGAACCCGTAATCGAAAGCAAAAAAGTAGCTATTGTGGGCATGAGATTAATCCTTGACTGAGCCTAATACGATATAACCGGCAAGCAAAAACGAAATTGCAATCAGTACGGGAGCAATGCCCGACGCAAGATTACATAAGGGTTGATAACTGAAAGAAAGCGATTGACCACCACTGCGCAATGTGGCGACCTCATCAGCCGGACAAGAACCAGAACCCCATGAAGTAGGAGCGAATGAAGTAGGAGCACTAATTTTTGGAATTGCATCAGGATCAGACGCAGAACCCAAAGAGGGCAAAGAGGTCATCCAATCCAAGATACTTTTCAAGGTTGAGTCTTTGGCAACAGTCGAAGCGAGCGATTCAACTGAGGTTTTAACGCCATCCACTGAGGATTTAACGGCGTTAACGGAATTCTGAACGCCCAATAACGTTGAATCTTTAGCAAGACCGGTATTGTCTGTTGGTGGAGTAACAGGCGGCGTTATCGGTGTGATACAAGCCCCCGTGATTGCATCATTAACTTGAGGGGCTGTACACGTCGGAGCAACGCAGGTATTGGTAGCCGTGTTTAAGGTTTCAGCCACTTTACAGGTTGGAGGTGGTGACGGAGTTGCCGGAGTTATACAGGCACCGGTAATGGCATCATTTATTTGAGGCGCTGTACACGTTGGAGCAACACAAGTATTAGTTGCCGTATTTAATGTCTCAGCAATTTTACAAGTTGGCGGCGGTGGCGTGGCAGGAATGGGCAAACACTGTGCTCCCGGAGCAGGATCGGCATCATAATATCCCGATATACAATCGCCATAGGTACAACCGCCAAAGCCATCAGGCACAGAATAAGCCGGACAACTCGTGCCGCCTGTACCAGTACCGCCCGTGCCGCCTGTATCTCCTGTACCAGTACCGCCTGTACCTGTGCCAGTACCACCTGTGCCTGTGTCTCCTGTACCAGTTCCGCCTGTACCTGTGCCAGTACCACCTGTGCCTGTGCCGCCTGTGTCTCCTGTACCAGTTCCGCCTGTACCTGTGCCAGTACCACCTGTGCCAGTACCAGTACCAGTACCACCTGTGCCTGTACCACCTGTGCCTGTGTCTCCTGTACCAGTTCCGCCGCCGGTATCAGGTGGCAAAGGGCAAGGTGCGATTATTCCCACTGTACCATCGCTATGCGTACAACTTTGACTTGTTGAAGTACACACCATAGTCGAACAGGTATCGGTTACAGGCGGCGGGTCTGTTGGTGGCGGTAAGGGGCAAGCCGGTTTAACGGTAACAACGCCATCTGAGTTGGTACAGGTCTGGTCTACGCTTGTACATATCAGGGTTGAACAACTAGGTGAATCGGTATGAGGCGTAATGCAAGCGCCGGTTATTGCATCGTTAATTTGGGGCAAATAACAGACAGGCGCTACGCAGGTGTTTGATGCAGGGTCTAAAGTTTCAGCTATTTTACAGGTCGGCGTTGGGGTTATACAGGCACCTGTTATAGCATCATTGATTTGAGGCGCTGTACAATGAGGAGCATCACAAGTGTTAGTAGAAGAGTTTAAAGTTTCGGCAATCTTACAAGTAGGCGGAGGTGGCGGAGGATTTATGCAAGCGCCGGTAATGGCATCATTTATTTGAGGTGCAGTGCATGAGGGCGATGTACAAATACCATTAACTCTAGTTTGTCCAAGCAAACAGGAAGGCGCATTGGTACAAATTGAGCCAGATAAAGTACCACCACCGGGACAATTGTAGGAGGGAACGTTAAAAGAAAATGTATGAGCAGCGTTCACGCAAGTATTATTGCCAGAAAGATAAATATAACCAGCAGCAGAACAATAAGTTGATCCAACAGTAGGAAATGAAAGATATGAGTCAGCAAAAGCAGAGGACGAAGCAAAGCACAATAAGCAAAAAAATATTATCTTACGGAACGATGAAAACATTAACTTGAGAACAATATCCACGCGGCCCCCGTTATAGCTATAAATACAGCGAATAAATAAAAATCAGGAGTCATTAAAGAGCCTTACTAGAATGTTTAAGTCCCCAAGCAATCGCCCAAACCAACGCAACCAACCAAGAGACCTCAATCACGTCGGTTAAATCAACACCAACAAAGAAACCGGACGATAACCGATATTGGTCGGCCGACATTAATAGATAGGTCGTACAATCTACTTCGGTTTGAGTGGAAGAAACAGAGAGAACGCCAGCAGGTGAAGCGTCAATACAAAGAGCCATAAAAGAAACTCCAAAAAAAGGGAGAAACGCGCTTAACGAATCCCCCCTTTGTTTTTAAATCAAATTACAATGCGCGGCGCATGTATTTGAACGCTACCGCCGCAACAATGGCGACCATTGCCAAACCACCAACAGAAAGAGCGTCGGAAGCAGCATCACCCAAAGCGGTTGTAACACCAGCAGGAACGGCAGCTGATGCAGTACCGACCATTGCAATAGAACCGGCAGTAATAGCCGCTAAACGGAGTTTTAAAGTCTTTTTCATTTTGGTTATCTCATAACAAGATTGAAGATTGCCCTAATGGGCGTTAAACCCGCTCTATCTGTGCGACTTCCAGCGGGGTAATGCATTGCGTCCGATCAATCGCACCGGCTCACAAATTTATTAAGCCTAAGCTTGTGGCTTTACAACCTCAGGCACTGTGCCTTTTGGAATAAATAGAATCGTGTTATCACCGGCCGACATAATGCCGATTTCGAAACGGATTTGTTTACCCATATGCTGCTTAAACGCCGCTATGTCATGGCAGGTGAAATCCTGCAACAGTGCTCGCTTGTCGCCACTTTGCATGGCTGAGTCGCCCATAATCTGAATTTTGTCTTTACCGGCCAGCAATACGCCGGTTTCAACGCCGTCTCTACGTTCTTTTACCGGATTACTCACAAACGTGTTTATGAGCTTGCCTTCACATGTAATCATTGCCATTTTTTTAAGTCCTCATTGTTACGCCTTGCGGCTTGCGTACAGCTTCACGCCGTACAGTTATTGACAGAACTCCAAGGGGCAAAGCACCCGCGCCCGGCTACGCCGGACACAGGTGCATTCGCCAACATGGAGCTTGCTATTTTGGTGCTCACCATTGCCCACTGTTTGGTTCGGGTAATGGCTTGGGCGGCGAGCGATGCAACGCCAAAAATCAGGGTGACGTACTCAAAATACTGGTTTTGCTTGAGTTCGCCGGTTTCGTTGTCTACCAGCTGGGTTTTAACCAGGGTAATAGTCTGTTCAAGACGCTTGGCATCAACACCGCCCATAATGACAAGGTAATCAGCCCAGCGGCTTTCGTCGGCGGCTTGCCGTGCGGACTCTAATAGTTCATCGTCCAACGCTTCACGCAGTTTACGTAATTGCCGCCAAACGGTTACGGGTGCGCCGCCGATCTGTTGAAACTGTCGAATACCCCAAACGGAAGCCCATGCTTTGACGCGCTGGCCGTAAGACTGGCTTGCATTGGTGGTGTCGTGTTCGGGGTCGTCAATGGAGAAGCCGAGATTTTTACTGATATATTTGGCAATGTAGCCGGTTGCGGTTCCGGCTTCGGCGTCGATCTCTACGTATTTGAAGCGGTGCTTATCAGCGCCCGGCTCTTGGCCGTCTACTTCAAGGGCATATTTGCTGATGATTTCCCGTAACGCGTTACGATTTTCTACCTTGACGAAAAGGAGCATATGCCAGTGTGGACAGCCATCATGATGAGGTTCGGCAACTCGGAAACCGAAAGGCTTGATATCCAACCGGCCATAGGCGGCCCGAATTTTAGACCACTGCTTAACAAGGTAAATCTGCGCGTCTTTTGGGGTAAGTTCTTGGTATTTGTCGTTTAGCTTGACCCCGGAAAAGCGGTGGTAGCTGCTTGGACAGGTTAAGGTGTAGAACTCGCCGACGTAGCCGTGTTGCTGAGCATAGGCTTCAAATCCGGCCATGCGTATCATTAACTCAGCACGGCGGTTAGTTGGGTTAGCTAACGAGGATTGCACTATCGTTGCCATATCTACCATGTCCGATGCATTAGAAATCATCGATTGCGTTTTAAGAAACTCGGCGGTTTTACAGGCTTTTTTGCCGACTCTATGAACGGTCAGGTTTGAGCTGTATTTTTCCTTGTGTTTGGCTACCCTGCCCTGTCCAATCAGCTTGGATTCATCGACGCGGCCTTGCAGCCGGTCCAAGGTGCGCCGCCACCATTTGACGCATAAAAGACGGGCTTTGTAGCCCTCATCATTTTTCGCTTTTGGCTCGGGAATGCCATTGCCCACCAGATACAAGGCCAATTCGATTTTGTTATCAATAATGGGAAGCAAATTATCAATATGGTATCTAACGGATGGATTAAGCGTTGACATGATGGCCGGCCTTGAAAATCGGGAAATCGTAAAGCGGAATGTTTGATTCAGCACCGGGCTTTGGCGAGCTGGAGCGAATTTTTGATACGTTCATGACGGTGTAAAACTGGACGGACTTGCAACCGCACGCGCACATAAAACGGCGAACGTGCAAGCCGGGACCACCTAAAGACGCACTACGTGCGGCGTAGTCCTGCGGCATAATGATCTGTTTGCAGCGGTCGCAGGTTTCCATTAGTTGCCCCGGCCTAATTCGCACCATTCGCAGACACAATCGACGTGGTGTAATGTTTCGGAAGCGCCGGATAGATCGACACCGATAAAGCGGCCGTAGAGGTTTTCGGCGGCATCATGGCGGGCTTGTGGGTTTTCGACGCCGTTAAAGTATGCTTCTTCAGCGTCGAAGCCTTCCAGGTAATCGTTAAGAATCTCGGTAAGTAATTCGAGATCATCAGGGGTTAGGTCGGTAAGTTGAATGGTCATTAGTTGCAACCCTTTTTTTGATCAAAACCATCAAGTAAGTTGCCACGCTGCCCCATTGAACCGGACACCAAAGCGCGAACCTTGTTAACCCATTTTTCAGAAGGCATAACCGATGCATAATCGCGTAAATCAAGCAGATATTCTTTAAGCAATTCAATGGCGTTAGTGACACCCTGCCCCGGAAATTCAGGCGAATCGGGAAATGCATCAAAATCGTAAATACTACCATCTGTAACATTAGTGCCACCCTGCCCCGGAACTTCGGGGATATGAGCAGAATGGCGGCAAGCGTCCCCGATATTCGGATCAAGAAATTTAAGCTTATTGCTCAAATTTACGAGGTAACAGGCGTCATTGATTGTTAGCTTGTTCAATGACGAAATATAAAGACAACGCATCAACGCGTCTTGCTCAGATGGCGATAGTGTCAACGTGATGTTGCCACGCTCTATAGGTGTTTGTGCGGATTGATCTTTCATAGGCTTGCCTCTATGGTTAGTAATAGTGAGTTTCGTACTCACCGTGTGGAAGATACTAACCGTTGAAAATATACAGTGTCAAGCGTACAGTGAGTACAAAACTAACTAGAGGTTAAAGCTATGAAAACAGTAATTGAATATCTTGATGATTCTAAAGAGAAAACCGGAAGCGATTACATGACAGCAAAAAAGCTTGGAATTACAAAAGAATCAGTTTCAGGGATCAGAAGACGCGGAAAAATGAGCGATGAAACCGCAATAAAAATGGCCGACCTTTTAGGAATCGACCGAAACGAAGTTGTAATAGCCGCGACAATCGCCCGAAGTGACGGCGAAGTAAAAAAGACGTGGGAAAATATTTCCAAGCTAACCGGAATAGCAGCAAGCATTACCCTAGCGAGTGTGCTCGCGCTAGGAAATTCAAGCACCGGGATAGATTTAGATTCAATGCATTCAATAGCCAAGACTGTATATTATGTAAAATTGTATATTTAATAACGGTCGGCTCATTTCTTGCGTTAGCCCTTACTCTTACAATATGGAGTCATAAAAATGGCAGTAAAGAAACCGAGCTTTTATCATACACGCAATAAAATTTGCCCAAACAATAAACAAGCAGCAGAACTATTGGGCGTTGAAGTTGCGCAAATTGAAAAAATGGATAAAGAAGGCGCTCCGTTAATGGCCGAGCGCCTTTTACTTTTCTGGGACCAAAAACATATCAACCATCCCGGTTGGGATGGTTTTATATTCAGCCGTGGCGTTCTGATTCATAAAAAGAAACGATGGAGACCAGAACAGCTCATTCAAATGCGTAAAGACGCAGAAAGAGTTTATCAGCTCGAATGTGAGATCCACAGGCTAAAAAGTTGGTCTGGATTAATGAAGCTGACAAAAAAGCTAATTTTAAAAAGATTAGCGGATACTAAAAAATGATATCGTTTAAGACGAAAATTCCCAAAAATGGGAGCTAAGGACAGTACTACTGAGTATGGAAAAGAATTGCACTATATGTTAGCCTTTGACTTCGCATCAAAAGAAGTTAAACCAAATAATAAACAGGAATTCTTATGCGTTAATCAGTTTTAATTAGTACAGTACTTTTCATTCTTAGCTCGCATTTATGTCTAGCCAGTGAATCAGGTGATCTTATTTACGACGTCAATTCAGAAAACGGGATCGTAAAGTTTAAGATCACTAACAAAAAGCATATACCGACGAAACTCAAGTTGGTAATTTTAAGCTTACCAATAATACTGAAAACAACCTATCCTGACCAAGAAATATCTCAATTCAAATCCTTTAACATTTCAGAAAACGCTAGTCAGTGTCCAAGATACAAGCCTAACGGATACCAATACTGCAAATCTATTGGATTCGGCGTCTACTCCCAAGCAGAGTATGAAGATAAGACCCTTAGCAATAATTTCGTAACGTTCATGCAATACATAAAATAAAGGCAGGATAGACCTCGCAAAATGCAGTCTATACAAAAAAGCCCTGGTGGTTCTTCGATTTTCCAGTGGGGCTTTTCTACATAAGCTGCACACGACATTATGCGAAGTCTCGAATCTGAATTGTGCCTGTCTGTACAACGCCTTCCGGCTTCATTAGCTGATAAAAGGTTAACAGGAAGGGAAATAAGTTTGGGCCCGCGCGGTGATGACAGCCTTGCGCGAGTATGTGCGATATCATCAACAGGCTGCGAACTGGCAAAGTACATCTATCGAGCTAACGTGATAAACCGTCTCGGCTGCGCTCGACTGCATTCCCTCCTGACAACCACCTGGCTCTTCGCTCGACCAATCGCAGCGCCTAATTAATGATTGTCAGGCTTGCATACGTTGGCAGCGAGCCGGACAAGTGCAAAATACGAGTTTGCATGAAACACCGCTCGGCTACAACTGTCTACATGAGTACTATATCTAAAATTTGTCGTAAATGTCTTGACGGTGGCCCAGGGTTAAAACCAGAACTTTAAGCTGTTGATCATCAATGGTGTAAACGATACGGTAATCCCCTACCCTGACTCGATAACAATCGGGATGGCCTTGCAGCTTAAGCGAACCGTGAGGCCGTGGGTTATCGGACAGGGTCAAAAATGCGGCAAATAAACGCTTTTGGATAGTCTTGGACAGTTTGGCAAATTGCTTTTCGGCCAGCGGCTTAAGGCTCAGTTTATAGGTCATATTTGGCTTTCAGCTCTTCAAGCGATATTTCACCCGGTTCTGACAAGGCAAGCTCGGCTTGCTGTATATCCCATTTATCACACTGATACCGTTCTATAAGCTGATCCAAGAAGTTTTGAATGCTCAAGCCGGACTCTGACGCGGCTTGGCGGATACGTTGTTCGGTGGTAGGCTCCAGGGTAATCATAAGGGCAATCTCCAGCTGATTTAAATTAAACTTAGTATATCAAATCCCACAAAAATGTCAAACAATATTATGATAATTATCATAATATGATATTACCGTATTACGATAATTATCATTACCATAATATCATATTATGATAATATTACTTGAAAGGCCTGCTTTTATATGTAATAATAGCTTCAACATAAAAGCCAACCTGGAGAAAGAAAAATGAACAATATCAGTCAAATCAACAAAGCAAAACGTTTAACTGAAGAAGAGGTTCACACGGCGGCCGATGAATTGAAAGAAACCGGCGTCAAAGTGAGCAGTATTGAAGTTTATAAGTTCTTAGGCCGGGGCTCGTTAACAACGATTACGAACTTCTTAAAGACCTGGAGTCAAGAAGAGCAAGTAACTACCCTGCCCACTTTGATTAGCCTGCCGGAGTCATTAAGCAAATCGGCCGAACAGTTGATTTTCAAGTTATGGTCAGAATCGCAAATTTTGGCCGAAAAAGAAATAATCGGCCAGCGGGAAGCCTTACGTCAGGCTGAAGCGGTGGCCAATGAGAAAATAGCCGAAGCGGAAGCGTTCAGCGAAGAACAAGCTAAGCAGATCGAAGCTCTAGAAGCTAAAATCGAAACCATAAGAAAAGAAGGTGACGAACAACTTAGCAGCTGGATAAAAGA
>NZ_DAIUEH010000083.1:0-15141 GCF_036845245.1 Methylobacter sp. | reverse complement strand
GTACAACTTTGACTTGTTGAAGTACACACCATAGTCGAACAGGTATCGGTTACAGGCGGCGGGTCTGTTGGTGGCGGTAAGGGGCAAGCCGGTTTAACGGTAACAACGCCATCTGAGTTGGTACAGGTCTGGTCTACGCTTGTACATATCAGGGTTGAACAACTAGGTGAATCGGTATGAGGCGTAATGCAAGCGCCGGTTATTGCATCGTTAATTTGGGGCAAATAACAGACAGGCGCTACGCAGGTGTTTGATGCAGGGTCTAAAGTTTCAGCTATTTTACAGGTCGGCGTTGGGGTTATACAGGCACCTGTTATAGCATCATTGATTTGAGGCGCTGTACAATGAGGAGCATCACAAGTGTTAGTAGAAGAGTTTAAAGTTTCGGCAATCTTACAAGTAGGCGGAGGTGGCGGAGGATTTATGCAAGCGCCGGTAATGGCATCATTTATTTGAGGTGCAGTGCATGAGGGCGATGTACAAATACCATTAACTCTAGTTTGTCCAAGCAAACAGGAAGGCGCATTGGTACAAATTGAGCCAGATAAAGTACCACCACCGGGACAATTGTAGGAGGGAACGTTAAAAGAAAATGTATGAGCAGCGTTCACGCAAGTATTATTGCCAGAAAGATAAATATAACCAGCAGCAGAACAATAAGTTGATCCAACAGTAGGAAATGAAAGATATGAGTCAGCAAAAGCAGAGGACGAAGCAAAGCACAATAAGCAAAAAAATATAATCTTACGCATGAGTAAACCCACTAATGACGGCATAAGCGCAAAGAAGGCCAGAAAGAAAATAAAGTAATAGGAAGATCATATTTTTTTATCCTTGAAGTCAGGGAAAGAGGGGCCGAAACCCCTCTTTGTTATTGGCTTAACGGAACCAGGAAATTACTTTGTTGTAACCCCATTTAGCGACGCCGGGCGCCATTTTGACGGCGGCAATGGTTGTAATGGCCGCCACAATTGTGGTCGAGTCAACAGCCGAAGTTAGTCCGGAAAAATCCATAAGAAATACCTCTTTGGTTAAAGTTAAAATTAATTAGGATGACGGCTTGTAAAGAAGTTAATTACTGTGCCGTACCCCCAGGCCACTAGGTAACAGAGAACCGGAAGGCCAAAGCCCAATTCCCACATGTTCTGCAAGTCCGACGAAATCGGTATGCTGAAGATGTCTTGTAATGTCGGCTGGGAAGCCAACGTTTGAGCACTCATGGTTATGTATGCAGCTGGGTCTTGTGCTAGGCATTCGGCGATGGTGTTTACTTCGGTTTGGGTGTTATTCGCCAGACTCAGGCATAGGTATTTAAGTGCCATTGTTTGTCCTTATGTGTTGCTTGTTTGTATGACGTAGCCATGTATAAATCGGTTACGCAGGACGGTGTTGCTAAGTACCCGTTCTTTGAACTGGACGGGTTTCATTAGGCAAGCCATTGATCTTATTTTCATTGCTTTATGCCTTGTTTATGGTTTGTTAGGAGGTATGGAGCCTGTTGTCTGCGAGATTCCATGTTTCGGTTTGTCTTTACCGGTTTCTTGTTCAGGCTCAGGGCCGTCTACTTTCATACTGAGTGCTGTCAGTACGGCTTTGTTTTGGCCGCCCATGGTAATTTCACAGATAATTTCCATTTGGCAGGGAAAGTAGAGTTTTCCGGCTTCTACTTCGGCTTTTTTCTGGTCGAACATTTCAAAGGGCATTTTGATTTTGATAAGTTCGTTGCCCAGGTTGTTAGGGTTTTTTCCGGTGTTGGGTTTTGATACCCAGATGGAACCGCCTTTATTGTCGCCATCAATTTCATAGCGGGTTAATGATTCTACTTGTCCTCTTATGACTGTTTGCATGTCGCCTAGGAAGCTGTTTGTCATTGTCTTGTACCTTTTGGTTTGGTTGATGTTGGTGTTTCTGTTTTTGGGCTTTACTGCTTTTGTTTTCTGTTTTGACCCTCTTCTTTTCCGTGGGTCTTACGGGTTAACAGTTCTTACAGGCAATTCAGGCTGTAAACAGACTCCAAAGCCGGATTTATCAAAGGCTGTAAATGTCTCAACAAATGTATGAGTTACTGAAATCAAGGACAGGACAAAACCTAAGATGAAGGGAATCAGTAAATTTGATGTAGATGTCTTCAATAGATTTATTAGTCGTTTACGTTGGCTATATGTCAGTCTGTTGACTGGTAAACTAGGTGCTGTGATATTCATTCTTTGATTTCCTTTATTTTTTGATAAAGCTATATTGGGCATATTTTTGACATTGATTTAGTCTTCTAGGTCTTCATCGTCTAAATCAGGATCTTCTTCACCATCATCTAGCGATTCGTAATCGCGGTTTAGTTGTTGACGTCTCGCGTTCTCTTCTTGCCAGCCATCATCTACAAACATGCCATCTTCTGAGGGTATGGGTTCAAAGTCTTCTCCACAGTTGTGACATGAAATTTGGTCGTCATCTGTTCGAATGTCGGTGAAGCTATCCGCTCCGCAATTTGGGCATATATCTGACATTGGTTAGCCTTTGTATCTTTTTGTTATGACTGTTTTCAGCTGTTAAAAGCTGGTTTTTATCTAACACATTAACTATGTCGATTTTGTTGAAACGGTTTTGTCGCGAACCCTACGGGCCGGGCTTTCCGTTCCAATCGACGTTTAAATCTGATAACTGGCAGTAAGGCCAAAACGCTTTTACGCAGGCTCCAAAGGTTTTGACCTAACTGCCAGTAATTCAGTTTTAATCGCCGATTTCCTCTACAATCCCTTTCGCTATACGGCTATGCGTTATTTCAATCTACGTGGTTCACGGTCTTTAAAGCGCGTAGTCATGGCCTTTGAGGAAAAGCGCCTCAAAGGCCACTAGACAGCTTATTTTTTGTCTTCAGCTGTACAAGAAATTTTTTCCGCAAGACGGAAATAATTTCTGGACAGCATGGACACGCTACGAGTTGGCTTATGGCTTTTTTTACTCGTTACCCTTCGGGTTTTTTGTCCGGTTCTGGCTTTTAATTTGCGGCTCGCGTTTGTTAGCGGTAGCAGCCTGAATCCAGCGGCCAGACGCCCGGCAAAGACGCATTCGTTCCTCATTGCGTGCTTTGCGCGAGGCGTGAGGGCCGGGATATGGGCGCTTTGCCGCTTCATGGGCGCGCCGTTTGTTTCGCTTTTTCTTGCTTCTCTTTCAAGTGCGTTAACACCTGCCCCCGGAGTTCGTCCGACAGTTCTTTCATAGGGACTAGCTGCTTGTGCAGGTACAAGGTCATAATGGCTTTAGTCAATCCAAAGGGTTTAAGGCCTCTATCCATAGCCTCTAGCTCAAGGCTGATATAGTCTTTCTGTGCAAGAGCGGTTCTGTAGATACGTTCGGTTACACCACCTGCTTCCGAGCTACCGCGATCAGGTAATATCGATGATTCGGCCATTTATGCGGCTCCTATTAATTAAGATTGATTAAAGTAATATTCATTTATGCAGGCTCAACGACAAATAACGGACACTTGCGGACGAAAAGAACAAATATCCTGAAATGATCCCTTGAAATCAGTAAACCCGGAATAGTCCGATGGAACACGGACAACACCGACCTTGACAGGTGAACATCCCTTAGTGGTTGAACCATTGCGGAAATCACGTGCAGCACGATAACGTTTTGCAGCTTCTTGAATCGACACAGGATTTGAAGCATGACCCCCGCCAAATGGTGTGCAATCTTGATTAAGAAATTGTTCAAAAACAATATATTGAAACATTTAAGCGACCTCCTTAACGTCAGTTAGAAGGTTATCTTCATAAGTTTCCCAGTAATAGGTGGTGTAACCGAACAAAAGAGAACCGAAAAGTTGACGGTCATCCAGTATTTCAGCTTGATATTTCTTGAGTGCAGTAGTGAGTTGTTCATTGCCCAAAAATAGAAATATCAATCCTTGTAAACGCTCACTACCAATATTTGTAATTTGGTTAAGTTGAATTCTGCAATATTCCATATCGCGATAATGTGCATTAGATACATCATGATAATCAGCTAACGATTGTTTTAATTTACGATGAGAATCAGAGACTATAAATCGACAAGCGGTGTTTACTTCATCAAGGGTTAGTTTGATAGCACTCATAACACTTTACCTTCTTTCAAATTAGCAACCAGGACGACCATGTTTATCATGCGATAACGGCCTATTTTGACGGTAGGGATGTAGCCTTGATCTATCCAGCCACCGACTACGCCTTTGCTTAAGCCTATGGATTCTGCAAATTTGTCCGGCACCATGAACGGGATGAAAAACAGCTGGGAGGCTGTTTGTTGTAAGCCTTGCTTCAATGAAGGGTTAGACTCAAACAATGTATCTAATTTGACTGTGTTTTGCTCTTGGTTCATGATTGCACCCTTAGCCCTGTTTGGCTGGTTATGGCTGGTTTGAAAACTTACATGTATTATATACATTACATGTAAATAATACAATTAATATTTACATTTATGATCGACCAATTTGAAATTAATAAAAGGCTCAAAGACTTAAGAGCACATCTAGACATAACAGTGGACGAGTTTTCACTACAAACAGGGATAAAAAGCGGACAGATCAGCAGTATTGAAAATAATAGGCAAAAACTTTATGGCTGGCAGATTCAAGCTATATCAACTGTATGGCCAGAGTACGCCTATTGGTTAGCTACAGGACTTACCATCCCAGAAGCCGGACAAATAAGCCCAGAAATTGAGGAAACCCGAAAGAATCTGTCAACGGGTACGTGACTGCATGGAGGGCTCTAAATCAATGGGGAGGGACGGTTAAAACAAGAACCGAATCAAGGTAAAAAGACAAAGCAAGGCGGCTTATGTAAGCCGTTATTTACTAATCGTAAGTATTCAGTCATAAGCGTTATCAAAGTACAAAAAGTTTAAAAGAGGACTTCAATGTTAAAAATTTTATTAAGCCTAATTTTTGGAATGATTGTAACCAGCATGACTATGACAGGAACAAAGGCATTGTCTATTGATACCTTATTAGAAGGTATAAAAGCTTTGAAACAAGCAAAATTTGATGATCAAAGTAATCAAGTAGCCTCAAAACTAGAAACATCTCCAGAAGAAAAAAAGCAAATAGAATCGATGAAAAGAATTAGAAATAACATGATGATAAGTCAGCAGAAGCTCAAGAATGAAAAGGCAAAAAATAACCAAGGGAGCGAAGATGGAAAAATACAGAGAAGTGAAATGGAATAAAGAAATAGAGGTAGAAAGAAAAAGGAACGCAGGAAAAATACAAGATTCAATAAATTCAAAGCCAGATAATAACAATTTCAACAATCCAGGTAATAATGACAAATCTATAAAACAAGGAAAGTTAAACGTAAAGGCAGCGTGCAGATTAGTCGTATTGATTGCTTTAGGAACTATGTTAGGAAACCTTATATCTTATTTTGGATATAAATACATTACGAAAAATAATGTGAATCAGTGCGAACAAGAAAGCAAAAGCAGCTTTTGATAACGGGCAATATAAGTGATATATTTGCAACTATATTTTAGTCGCTATCCCAAAACATGAGCCAACTAGAAAAACTATTAGAGCAATTCATCAATACGCCGTTGCCAAAGTGGAGTGAGGTTCTTACTTTGATGAAGAAGCTAGGTTACAAAAGGCTTGAAGGCGATGGTTCCCGGATAAAGTTTATAAATCTGGAAAAGAAAAGTGTCATCGAATTACACCGACCACACCCAGGGAACACTATTAAGCACTATGTAAAGAAAGACATCACCAAAGAATTGAAAGATAAGGGGTTCATAAAATGAAATACTTCGAACATAACGGTTATTTAGGCAGTTGCAAAGTAAGCATCGAAGATAATTGCTTACACGGAAAACTGGAACATATCAGCGACTTAATTACCTACGAAGCCGAAACTGTAGAACAGTTAGAAAAAGAGTTCAGACTAGCCGTAGACAGCTATCTGGAAACTTGCAAAGAAGCTGGAATGGAGCCCAAAAAACCATTTAAAGGTTCATTTAACGTGAGGATAGGCGAGGAACTTCACGGAAAGGCGGTAAAAAGAGCGGGTGAAATAGGCAAGTCTTTAAATGATTACATTAAAGACATCGTTAAAAAAGACACCGAATCTCACGCTTAATGTTTCCACTTTTTTTCCACCGTTACCAGCAAAAGACAGCTTTACACGGTTTAAAGATTTAAAAATATCTTTTTGATTCAATAAGTAACGCTGTTTTAAGCTCATAACATGGTTCTTTTAATGCGATGGTCGCGCGTTCGAATCGCGCACGACCCACCACAAAGGCCTTTGATTTACAAAGGAAATCAACAAGATTGCCCGTCGAGTTGAAGCAACATAATTGCAGTTAGGCGCAAATTTAGGCGCACATCTGTTTTATTTGCTCAATGAGGTGGCGTAATGAATCATCAAGACCAATCCGAAGCAGTCCGATACTGGGCTGACAATCAATTAGTTGTTTCCGGCAATCATTGCCGATTATTCGACAACTACATCCCCAAAAATATTATCCAATTTGATACCAGTTCGGTATTGTATGTTCTTGAGGAATGTCATCAATTCTTTTGTAATGAGAGGATTGCATAATGGCTTATCTCAGAGCTTTGGCAAACGGCCATTATCGCGCCGATGTCCGTATGAAAGGTATTACCAAAAATAAAACCTTTTCTTCTCAGTCACTCGCTCAAGCTTGGGCGGATAAAATCGAATACAACATCAAAACCATTCCGAATCTGGATCAGGCACAATTGTTGGCGCTGTCCGACGCAGATATTGAAGGTAGGGGTGGCGAAGAATTATTTAAACAGCTGGGCATTGATTTATTTGTTATCCGTAATCAGGCCCGGTTAGAATCCATCAATGCCCTAAGCAAAAAAGAGTTGCTTCAACTATCAGCGCAAGAAATCGAAAGCATGGGCGGTGCTGAGCTGTTTATGCAAGCCGGTAAACGTATTAGATATAAGACCTTTCGTGAAGTCTGTAATGAATATATTAGCCGTTGGAATAAGAAAGACTATTCAGGACAGATGCAGCGCATCAATTATTGGTGCCAAGTTTTCGGGGATAGAATTATGACCGATATTGATATTTTTGATCTTCGTGAGCATATCGACAGTATGACAGATGAAGGCCAACGTGCTACGACCATCAACCGAAAGAAAGCGGTGTTATCCAGCGTTTATAAGTTCGCCCTGAGTCGTGGTTATGTTGATGCTAATATCGTCCGTAATGTCGTCATTGATGATGATACTAAGCGTAGGGATAGGGTATTAAGCGATGACGAACGGCAACGCTTGATTAAAGCCTGCCAAGAATCCCATTGGAATAAGCTATATCTGTTAGTGCTGATAGCGATGACCACTGGGGCGCGTAAAGGCGAATTG
Organism: Methylobacter sp.; assembly: GCF_036845245.1. Taxonomy (NCBI): domain Bacteria; kingdom Pseudomonadati; phylum Pseudomonadota; class Gammaproteobacteria; order Methylococcales; family Methylococcaceae; genus Methylobacter; species Methylobacter sp. The sequence continues at coordinate 7,763 of NZ_DAIUEH010000083.1, read as the reverse complement.
ATGAGTTTACGCTGGTGTGATGTGCGTTTTAATGACAGTACTGGCTATTTGGGTGATACCAAAAACGGAACCAGCAGGGAACTGCACTTTGCGCCGGTTGTAATGATTGAGTTAAAGCGCTTTCAAGAAATTGGTTCTGGCTTGATATTTCCCTCTGTTGAAATACCGAATCAGCCGATGGATTTTCGCAAAGCTTGGAGCAAGGCGCTTAAAATGGCGAACATATCAGAGAAAGACGTATTCAATGTTGATGGTAGCGTTAAACAGGAAAAATTCACTTTCCATTGCTTACGGCATGGTTTCTGTTCAGCGCTGTCCGACTCTGGCAAGGAAATCAATCAAATTGCCAAGCTGGCCGGTCATAAGAGTATACAGACCACAATGCGCTATATTCATCAAGGTCGTGACCAAAAACGCCTCATAGTTGATGAATTAGCTCAGGCGTTTAGATTAAGCTAAGTCTATTCCGGCGAGATGATAAAAGGATTTATTAGCCGTTCGATTGACTATCCTTTCTTAATACATTGCACTTTAACGGAGCGTATTCCATGAATGAAGATCTTTTAAAACAAATTGAAGAAATGGCAAACGCTACATCAACTGAATTATCTGAAGAGATTGCAGAGTTAAAAAAAAGATATTATGAACAAATAATTAAGGCTGATGAACTGCTTAATTCAGAAGAAAATATACCCGATGAAGAGTTGGACTCTAAATATCCAGACGCTGCTTTAATTGATAAGCTCGATAATTATATAGAAGTCCTAAAGGGTCAAAATGAGATGTTAGCATTAGAAAATGACTTTCTTAAGTTGCAAATTAAGGGTTACAAAGCAGTAAAGACTTATTCTGATTTAGGATCCAAGTTTTCTGATAAGTGTATGGACATACAAGAAGGGATGATTGACTACCAAAAAAGAAAACTTGAAAATCAAATCAATAAACTAGAGAAATATACAAAAGGAACAAAAAAAAGATCCGAAGATAAACAACAACAATGGGCGATTGCTCAAAAGTATTTTATGGAAGAAATACCAAAACATAAGACGCTAATTAAAGCTAGAGAAGCCGCTGCTCAAAGAGCAGGGATAAAAGCTACTATGCGGCGCTTAATCGAAATGTTACCCGTCGTAAAATAATTTTCATGCAATATTGCACAATTGCATTGTTACTTTACAGTTAGACACTGTTACATTGCAATTGGACAATTATTTAAGTTAAATCAATGTCATATCATTAGTCTGCAATCACAAGCTACCCAAAAGGAGGGTAAAGTAATGCAGGCACAATCATCAATATCCCTAGGCGACATCGTTCCCTATCAATCCATCCCTGAAAAATTTCCCCACCTATATAGCCCCAAAAGCTGGGCATGGGCGGTCAAGCAACGTCATCACAATGGACTTGCTAAAGCCTTTCGCAAGGTCGGCAAGAATCTTTTTGTAAACATCCAAGTCCTAGCTGAATGCATCGACGCGCAACTTTCTGATTGAAACGTAAAAATCAAGCAGTACAAAACGTTGCATGATAAGGCATGTAATCAATTAGGCGTAAATCTAGGCGCAATTTCCCCTGTTGTTAACCAAAAGACTTCAATTCGACGGGCAAAATCGAACGGGAAAAGGCGCCAACAATGAGGTATGTATGAAAATTTTTTCGAAAGTAACGCAGTCCCGCCAAGCGGCGCTGCAAGAAGCAATTTATCGTCATGTTGACGAAAGAGTTGGTGATATGACCCAAAAACATAAAACCATCGGGTGTGGGGACACCCAAGCGGCTAAACAAAACATTTTCAGATTGAATTTTACTCAACTTATCGTGAGATTGAAAGCGGTCAGTTTTCGGGCGGCTGTTTGGTTAAGCATAGTAGGAGGTTCGTCATGTTGAATTCTCTTTCATACAAAACAGATCAACTGTTGAATCAACTGGATCGTGTAAAACAGACAGGACAAGGCAAGTGGTTGGCGCGGTGTCCTGCTCATGATGATAAATCGCCGTCACTGGCCATTAAAGAAGTCGAGGACAGGATTTTACTTCATTGTTTTGCTGGCTGTGGCGTAGCAGAGATACTCAATGCGGTAGGTTTGCATATGGATGATTTGTTTCCAGATCGGGTGGCTGATCCTTATGACCCAGCGCCCAGGATGCCCAAATTTAGCGCTTATGAATTGTTTCCACTATTAGTGCAGGAAGCGATTATTTTGGCATTGGCTTGCAATGATTTCATGGCTTATGGTGTATTGGCGAATGCTGATTACCTAAGGGCCCAACAAGCTTGTCAGTGTGTGATGCGGCTTCATGCTGAGGTATCCAGATGAACTTGCAAAACAAATTAGACAAACTCGGCATTGATGATCCCTATAGGTTCTGGCAGAACCCGCAACCGTTGACCGCAAAAATTTCACCCGAAGCTTATCCTTTGGATGCTTTACCGGCCAGCCTACGTGGAGCTGTTGAAGAAGTGTTGGGATTTACGAAAGCACCGGTAGTATTGGTGGCTTCTTCAGCATTAGCGTCGCTATCGCTGGCGACCCAGGTGCATGTCGATATTAAGCGAGCTGAAAAACTGACTGGCCCAACAGGGTTGTTTTTATTGTCCATTGCCGATTCCGGTGAACGTAAATCAACCTGTGATGCCTTCTTTAGTAACCCTATTCAAGCCTACGAACAAGAGCAGGCGGAACTCGCCAAGCCGTTGCTAATGGATTATGCAGCAGCTCAATCGACCTGGAATGCTGAAAGAGAAGGTATTTTGTCTGCTATCAAGGATGCCGGTAAAAAAGGTAAATCAGTCGCTGAGTTGCGCGATAACTTGACCCTGATTGAACATGATAAACCCGAACCGCCGCGCATACCCAAATTGATTCGTGGTGATGAAACGCCGGAGAATTTAGCTTACGTACTGGCGAAAGAATGGCCTGCTGGCGGCGTCATTTCCAGCGAAGCCGGTGTTGTACTTGGCGCGCATGGCATGGGTAAAGAATCTATCATGCGCAATTTGGGGTTACTGAACATTCTTTGGGATGGAGGCGAGTTATCGGTAGGACGGCGTTCTTCTGAATCCTTTACCGTTCGGGGCGCTCGCTTGACTATAGCGTTGCAAGTGCAAGAAGCGACTTTGCGCAGTTTTTTTGACCGCTCCGGTGGATTAGCGCGAGGTACCGGTTTTTTTGCCAGATTTTTGGTGGCTTGGCCGGAATCGACGCAAGGTTACCGTCCTTTTACCGAGCCACCGGAAAGCTGGCCGAAACTGGCGGCGTTTCATCGGCGTATTACGGAAATTTTGAATATTCCTGCACCCATTGATGAGAAGGGAGCTTTGAACCCAGTCTTGATGGCATTCACTCCAGAAGCGAAAATGGCTTGGGTTGCATTTCATGATGCTTTGGAAGGCGAATTGCGTAGCGGCGGCGAATTGTATGATGTCCGCGATGTCGCCAGTAAAACCGCTGACAATGCCGCACGGCTAGCTACATTGTTTCATGTCTTTGAACAGGGCTTTGAAACTGCTGTCGGTTTCGATTCGTTCGAAAACGCCAGTCGCGTTGCTGCTTGGCATTTGAATGAAGCACGGCGGTTCTTTGGCGAACTGGCGCTGCCGGTTGAATTAGCCAATGCCGTGCGACTGGATAACTGGCTGCTGGAGTTTTGCAAAAGGCAGAAAGCTGACAGCGTATCACGGCGAGAACTGCAAAGACTGGGGCCGGTACGGGACAAAGATCAGCTGAAAAATGCCTTGGAAGAACTGGTGGACTTTGGGCGAGTGCGCATTATTCCGGAAGGCCGACGGATAGACGTTCAGATCAATCCGCAGTTGCTCAATGGAGCGGCAACATGACCTTATGGGCGCTGATACAAAAAAATGGTCTACGACAACTTGCGACGCTGACAGTTGCGACACCTGCGACACTTAAAACGCCAGAAATTGGAACTGTCGCAACAGTCGCAACTGTCAATGTCGCAAACCCTGAGATTCAAAAAGGCATCATTGCTGAAACAACTGATAACCGACCGATTGTGTCAAGCCCAGAACAAGTATCCGATGACGAGTTCTTCAAAGATGATCGACGATATTGTTCAGAATGCAGTCATTTATCCGTCGGTCGCTGTTTAGCCGCGTGGCGAGGGGAAATAGAGGCAGGAAGGCAGTATCGACCGATAGATGACATACCCAGGCGCTGTGAAGGTTATGCGCCAATGTTAAAAAACAAAGGGCGAACGGTTGAGCACCAGAGCGACACAAAGTCATCGACATGAATAGAGTTGGAGATTTTGGAATCAGTCTACAGGAGTCGGAACGCCAGAGAGCAGGGCAGTATTGGCACAGAATGCATTTACGGAAGGCTTGTCCACCATGATGCGCGAAATGCCCACCTTGTTACGAGAAAATTGGGAATTGATGAAACGAGTCAAATAACATCATGAACATGGAGAGTTAGCAACTGCACAAAGCGTTCCTACCTATAACCATAAGCTCTTTTGAAAAAATAAGGCGCCCTATACCGGAGCTCACTTTTCGTAGTCATGCCATGTTATTATGAAACGGTTTTTCCCAATCATTAGGCATTTGCTTTTTGGTATCAATGAGATCAGCAACACTACTATGACACAAAACACCAACAACCTGGCCGCCTACATCTGGTCGTTAGCCGACTTACTGCGCGGCGACTTTAAACAAAGCCAATACGGTCGCATCATCCTGCCTTTTACCTTGCTACGGCGCCTTGAAGGGGTATTGGAAGACAGCAAAGACGCGGTGTTGGCTCAGGTTGAAAAAGTACAGGCGATGAACTTGCCCGAAGAAGGGCAAGAAAAGCTGCTGTTAAGAGCTACTGGTGGTCTGTCGTTTTTTAACATCTCCAAAATGAATCTTTCCACGCTCGGTGAATCGGGCATTGCCGCTAATTTGGAGGCCTATATTCAAGGGTTTTCCAAAGATGCCCGTGAGATTTTTGAACATTTTAAATTTAACGAATTTATTGGCCAGCTCAACGATGCCAACCTGCTCTACAAAATTGTCCAAAAGGTTCGGCAGACCGATTTGAGCCCCAAGGCCATTTCCAATCATGATATGGGCCTCGTGTTTGAAGAGTTGATCCGCCGCTTTGCTGAAAGTTCAAATGAAACGGCTGGGGAACATTTTACGCCACGCGATATTGTGCGCCTTACGACCTCCTTAGTGTTTATGGAAGATGATGAAGCACTGACCAAGCCGGGTATTATTCGTACCATCTACGACCCTACCGCAGGCACAGGCGGCTTTCTTTCTTCGGGCATGGAATACGTGCATGAATTGAATCCGCAAGCCGTGATGCGCGGTTATGGGCAAGAATTGAACCCCGAAAGTTATGCAATCTGCAAAGCCGATATGCTGATCAAAGGGCAGGAAGTCAAAAACATCAAACTCGGCAATACCCTATCCAACGACCAGCTGTATGCCGATAAATTTGATTACATGTTATCCAACCCACCCTTTGGTGTTGATTGGAAGAAAATTGAATCCGACATCAAAAACGAAAATACCTTGAAAGGTTATGAGGGGCGTTTCGGCCCCGGCTTGCCGCGAGTCTCTGACGGCTCACTGTTATTTTTATTGCACCTGATCAGCAAGTTACGCGATGCTTCCGAAGGCGGTGCACGTATTGGCATTATTCTTAACGGCTCGCCGTTGTTTACCGGCGGCGCCGGTTCCGGTGAATCCGAGATTCGCCGTTACATCTTAGAAGCCGACTTATTGGAAGCCATTGTCGCGTTGCCGACTGACATGTTTTACAACACCGGCATATCGACCTATGTCTGGGTGCTTTCCAATAAAAAGGGTGCAGAACGCAAAGGTAAAGTTCAGCTGATTAATGGCGTCAATCTGTGCAGCAAAATGCGTAAGTCTCTGGGCTCAAAACGTAATGTCATGGATGAAACCGACATTGCCACCATTACCCGTACCTTTGGCATCTTTGCAGTCGTTGATGCGCGTGAGTTGGATAAGCCGACAGAACAAAAAAGCAATCGGGGTCGCCAATCAGCCAACCCCAAAACAGAAGCCCCCAAAACCTTTGCCAGCAAGCTCTTCAATACCTATGAATTCGGCTATCGCCGCATCACCATCGAACGACCGTTGCGTGAGTCCTACCAATTTAGCGATGAACGCATTGAAGAGTGCCGCTTTGCTTCCGGCGCGTTAAACGTCCTCATGAAGTGGGTCTACAACGAATACGGTGCAAGCTGGTCTGATGAAAAAGACTGCGAGTTCTATGGCAGTTTAATGGGGCAGGAAATTGAGATTCGTGCCTATGTCAAAAGCCATTTTAGCGACCTCAAAGAAAAACAGATTAAAGACCTGCTCGACCACAAAATATGGCTGGAACAAAAGCAAATTCTGCTCAAAGCCAAACAATTACAAACCGCCATAGGCATTGCTCAACACGATGACATGAACGGCTTTGACGAGGCAATAAAAGCCGCCTGTCAACAACAAACCATTACTTTGGACGTCAAAGAGAAAAAGCAAATCAAGGATGCCGTGAGCTGGAAAAACCCGGAGGCTGAAAAAGTTATCAAAAAAATCCACAGTCGCTCTTCGGTACCCATGCCGCCGCGACATACCGTTCATCCTGAACATAAAGGCAAAGCTAATCCACTCTATGGCTTATTTACCGTCGCTGGTGAGGTGATTGAATACCAAGCGGATGGAGACCTACGTGACAATGAAAACGTTGCCCTTGATCCCTCTCAATCCGTTAATGCCATTAACGAAGCCTACTTTATCAAAGAAGTGCTGCCCCATGTTCCCGATGCCTGGATAGATGCCAGTAAAAGAGACCACAAGGATCAGGAGATTGGTATTGTCGGTTATGAAATACCGTTTAACCGGCATTTTTATCAGTATCAGCCGCCGAGGGATTTGATGGAGATTGATGCAGACCTTGACGCAGTCAGTGCAGAGATCATGAAGTTGCTGCAAGAGGTCCATTCCTAATGGCGGGGAAGTATCAGGAGTATCCTGAATATAAAGATTCAGGGATTGAGTGGATTGGCAAAATACCAATGAATTGGGATATGTGGAAAATCTCCCATGTCTGTCCTTATATTGCAAGCGGTACGACACCTAAAGCAGATGGTGATACGTATTATGGTGGTGAAAACCTTTGGGTAACTACTGGGGAGTTGCGAGAAAATATCATTTTTGACACTCAGAAAAAAGTAACCAATAAGGCATTGTTTGATATGCCAACATTACGATTGCATCCTAAAGGCTCGGTTTCAATCGCTATGTATGGAGCAACAATAGGTCGCCTTGGGATTTTCGGTAAGGAGGCAGCAACCAACCAAGCCTGTTGTGTAATGCCGCCTTCAAAGGTACTTTATAACAAATATCTTTTCTATTGGCTTTATGCCACGCGACAAGAGATTATTAATTTATCATCTGGTGGTGGGCAGCCTAATGTAAACCAAGAAAAAATCGCTTCTCTTAAAGTAAGTGCACCAGAATATGAGTTGCAAGTACGAGTTGCCGACTTCCTCGATCACGAAACCGCCAAAATTGATACCCTGATCGAAAAACAACAACAGCTCATCAAGCTGCTAAAAGAAAAACGTCAGGCCGTCATTAGCCATGCCGTGACCAAAGGTTTAAATCCCAATGCCCCAATGCGTGACTCAGGTGTTGAATGGTTGGGGGAGGTGCCGGAGCATTGGGTTGTACTTTCACTTGTAGGACTTACGCAAAATTAGACTTTAAGTGTCGTCAATTCAACCCAAAGTTG
>NZ_DAIUEH010000082.1:0-15406 GCF_036845245.1 Methylobacter sp. | reverse complement strand
TACTCTCATCTTTAATACAGCATAAAAGGCTTGCGCCTTTCTTCATGACACACTAACCCGGCTGGAGCACACGCCGACAGGTGCCGCGCCGCTTGCTGTGCTTTCATTGTTGTTATGGTTCGGAGTGGCTTTTGCCGGTCGCTTTATCGGCTTTTTTTGATTCCCCTCACCCTGCCCTCTCCCGCTGGAGAGGGTAGTTGAGCTTCGCGCTGAATAGTTACGATTTGGATAAATTATGAAAAACGCTGCCCTATTGCCGACGCTTATTGTCGGCGTCTTGCTAAGTGCTTGTGCAAACGTCGCCAAACATGAAGGCGAGGCATTGTATAAGCCCAGCGCCAGCATTCAAGACATCATGTTGTCTATTATTGATCCCAATATCGACTATGTCTGGAATTCAGTTGCCAGCGTAAGCACCGCCCAAGGTACCGAAGAACGGAGTCCGCGTACCGATGAAGAATGGCGTCTAGTCAGGCAGCATGCGCTTGTTGTGTTGGAAGCCAGTAATTTGTTGTTAATTGAAGGCAGGCCCGTGGCAGCGCATGACGCCAACACCTCGAGCGGCGGAGCGGAACTGACTGCGGCGGAAATACAAAAAGCCATCGCAGCAAACCGCGCAGATTACATCCAACGCGCTCATTCCTTGCACGATGCCGTACAAAGCGTCATTGCCGCGATTGACCAAAAAAATGCCGAGCAATTGGTAGAAACAGGCGGTGCGGTCGATCAAGCTTGCGAACAATGCCATGCCCAATTTTGGTATCCGAATGACAAGCGGCCCAAATAGCTATTGAGACTGTGAAAGTATTTGTTTTAGACCAAAAGCAAAAGCATTCACCACGAAGACACGAAGGACACGAAGTTTTCAATGCATTGAGTTTAAATAATTATTTTCCCTTTGTGATCTTCGTGCCTTCGTGGTGAATAGGTTTTTAAACCCATTTTAATAATACTTTCACAGCCTCTATTGATATTCACCCCCTTATGCTCCGTCTAATCCGGCATGAAGATATTGCCGGATGATTTCACAACTCTGATCCCAGCAAGGATGGCGAATATAAGCTGCCAGCGCATTTCGGCTCAATTGCAGTAAAAGCTGACGATCATGATGCAATTTTTGCAGCAGAACGGCTAAGGCCTCCGGGTCTTCAGGTGAGATCAGATAACCGTTGTCATCGTGGCTGATGATTTCTCCGGCGGCTCCTGCCGTGGTGCCGATGACCGGCAGGCCGAATTGCTGCGCTTCCACATAAACGATGCCATAGCTTTCATAGGCGGACGGCAGCACCATCAGTTGGTGCCGTTGGTACAAATCGGCAAGCGATTGGCCCTGTACAGGGCCTTTAAGGATAACCCGTTCTTGCAGCTGCGCAGCCCGAATAAGTTTTTGCAACTGCTTTACATATTCCGGCTCCATATCCAGCCGCCCGGCCACTGTCACCTGAAAGTCCTCAGACGGCAGTTGGCGCAGGGCTTGGATCAGCACATGCAAGCCCTTGCGGCGAATGACATTGCCGACGACCAGAATTTGCAACGGGCCATCAGCCAGCGCACGTTGGCTGATGGCGTCAATGTCGGTGCTTATCTCAGAAAAATTATCACCCGCAGGCACGGCAAGACAATGCGGAAATAACGGGTTATGCAGTAATTGCCGAATCTGTGTCAGCGTCGTTTGGCTGTTAGCTATCATCCCTGTCATAGACTGAAGATAACGGCGCTCGACCGCACGGTAAAACCAGGCGCTGTACCAAGGATGATGATCGAAGCTGGTAAGCAGATGCACCAATGCTACCATCGGTATTTTGGCTCGTCGGCTTAGTCGCCGGTTCATCAAAAACACCGAGGGATGCACCATGGCATCCTGAATCAATATATCAAGATCGGCGGCGACGATTTGCTGCAAACAAGCGTTGCTGAAGTTATCCCCCAGATGCCTCCAGTAGTTGCGCGGCGGCAGGCTGATGATTGTCACATCGTCGCCTTGGCGGCGTAAATAAGACACCAATTTGCGGTTATACAGATAGCCGCCGCTCAAGGTTTCCATTTCGCCGTAAACCAACAGGCCTATGCGCATGGGGTGCTACCTGCTCAGTAGGCCAGCCGGTAAGCCGCCCAGCAGCTATCGTTTTCCCACAGTTTTAAACGTAGCGAGCCGGTTCCAGGCGGAGTTATGGCGGCGTGCAGTTTTTCGCAAATGATGCGGCTGAACTGTTCGATGCTCGGGTTTAGCCCGGCAAATTCCGGTTTATCGTTAAGCATCTGATCGCGGAAGTCTGCGACGATGCCATCCAAAGCGGCTTCGATAGCCACTATATCCACCAGATAACCATGCTGATCCAATTGCTCGCCTTCAATACGCACCTCTGCGACATAATGATGGGAGTGCGGCTGGTTTTCGCTGCCCCAATCGCCGCCTATCAGGTAATGGCGGGCGATAAAATCACGGGTTACGGCTACGGTATACATATTGGTTTTTCCTTGGTTATTAGTAACTATTCAGTGAATCGAAAAAATCGCAAATTGCTGTGAGAACGCCTCCTCTCCTGATGGAGAGGGTCGGGGTGAGGAGAAATTAACAAGCAAAAAGTCTTTTTTGATTTCCCTCACCCTACCCTCTCCCGCTGGAGAGGGGTGTTGAGTTTCGCGCTGAATAGTTACGGTTATTAATAAGTAATGATGGCTTGTAAAACTTTTTCCGGGCTTTGATCCAATAACTCATAAATGCTGCGAGCCTGCTCAAGCGGAATTCGATGGCTAATCAGCTCTTGCGGCCGCAGCCGTCGAATCATATCCCAGGCTGTCTGGAAGCGACGCGCTTTATCCCAGCGGCCTGTCAGTTCAGGTGCAATAGTGCTGACCTGGCTGCTGATGAATTTAATCCGATTGCGGTGCGCTGCCCCGCCCAGCTGTACGTTGGCGGATTTGTTGCCATACCAACTGCCGATCACGATACGACCGGAGTAGCTGCATAAATCAATGGACAGATTCAAAGCGTCCGGTACGCCGCTGACTTCGTAGATCAGGTCGGCGCCCGCACCGGGCGTCTCCGATAGTTGCACCGGTAACTGTAAATCTTGTTTCAAGGCGGCTATTTGCGTCTCCGAGGCGGGATCGAAAACCTGTTTTACACCCAAGTGCAGTGCTTGGGCACGACGCTCGGCTATTCCATCCAAGGCATACAACTGCGCCAAAGGGAACTGCGCTAACATGCTCGACAGCAATAGGCCGACTATGCCTTGTCCCAACACAACCACCCGTTCGCCTAACGCCGGGTTACCGTCCAGAACCAAATTCACCGCCGTCTCCATATTGGCTAGAAATACGGCCGCCTCAGGCTCTATGTCATCCGGCAGCACGATAACCTGTTCCGGTGTGGCAATAAAATGACTGGCATGAGACTGAAACGCAAATACCCATTTACCCAGCCAAATATCAGCGACATCAGCGCCTATTTTCTCGACGCGACCGACGCAGGCGTAACCGTATTGCAACGGATAAGTCTGCTGGTGTTGTAAGGATTCCAGTGTGGCATCCAAGGCAATACCGGCGGGTAGCTGGCCCCGGTAAACCAGCATTTCAGTTCCGGCGCTAATGGCGGAACAGTGGTTCTTGACCAGTATCTGTCCCGGTGCCAGTGGCGGCAGTTGCTGTTCACGGATGTCTATTTGCTGTGGCTTGGTAAACCAGAGTTGGCGGGCTTTCATGATTCTACCTGCTGCTGATATTGCAAATCACCCCACATGATCAGGTCATCTCCGAGCATCTGTGAATAAAGCGGGCGAATTTGCGGTAACTGAGTTTTGCAGCTGATCCCCAGATTGCCGACTCCCTTATAGCCTCCGACCAAGGTAGGGGCGATAGTCAACACTAAAGCGTCGGCTAATTGTGCTTTCAGAAAAGCGGTAATCACTTGGCTGCCGCCTTCAACCATCAGCATTCTGATGCCTTTTTTCCATAGCAAACTTAGCGCATCCGGCAGGTTGACGCGTCCATCGACATCGCCCGCGAGGGTAATGATTTCAACTTGGCTGCCAAACTCGCCACCCTCATTTAAGTTGGTCAAAACCCAACAGCCTTTCTCAGAATGTTGGCAAAGACGCGCTGTCGACGGCATGCGCAGGCGGCTATCCAATACGATAGGTTGAGGGTTGGAACCGGCCCAGTCGCGCACGGTCAGCTGCGGGTCATCGGATAGCACCGTGCCGACACCCACCAGAATGCCGTCATGCAGACTGCGTAGCTGATGAGTTAAACGGGTGGCTTCAGTGCCGCTCAAGGCCAGCGTTTCGCCAGTGCGTGTGGTTATACTGCCGTCCCAGCTCTGCGCATAACTCAGCGTGACAAACGGCCGTTTTGCAGACGCCTGGGTGCTTTTGTGGGACGCTAACCACTGTTCAATTTTCCGATTAACAGTCATAGGGTTCTGTGAGGTCTACTGAGTGAGCAAATGGGGTAAGTTGCAACAGGTGATCCATACGCTGGGCTTTGGTGAGCAGGTAGCTTTCGTTGTCAGGGTTCACAGTGCCTTCTATAGGTATGCGGGCATTTACTTGAATGCCTTCAGACTTCAAGGCGCTAATCTTTGCTGGATTATTAGTCATCAGCAACACCGATTTAACGCCCAGGTCCTCCAAAATACGTGCCGCAAGGGCATAATCTCTTTCGTCCGCCCCATGACCCAGCAATAGATTGGCATCCACGGTATCATAACCCTGATCTTGCAAATTATAGGCCCGCAATTTTTGCAGCAAACCGATGCCCCTGCCTTCCTGGCGTAAATAGACCAGAACACCTGCGCCATGGTTGGCAATAAACTGTAGTGAACGATCCAGTTGCTCACCACAGTCGCAGCGCCTGGAACCCAATACGTCACCGGTGAAACATTCCGAGTGTATTCGCACTAAAACATCCTCCTCGGTCACCGTGCCCATGTAAAAAGCCAAATGTTCCTTATTATCCAGAGTATTGGTGTAGTAACAGAGCTGAAAATCGCCATAGGCAGTCGGTATACGGATACGGGTAATCTGTGAAACGGCGTGTTTTAACATAGCGGGTAATCTGTCAGGAAAAGAATTCGAATATAGAGGAAAAAAGGTGATGAAACTTTATGTGTCGATCAAAAATCGTTGATTAATATCTGAAGTTTGCTGTTGTGATGGGTTCGCAATTTATTCAGCACAACATATAAACCGGGTTTAGCAGGATCACCAATTAACATGGCAGTCTCGGAACCGCTGGGGTTGCTACCCCAATTAATTTGTTCCGGTAATTTGATGGAAATAACCTTGAGAACAAGGTCGGCCGCAAATATCGAGCTAAAAATTAAAAATATTCCGGCAACCGCGCATCAATCAGCTTTATATTATGGGCGTTTAAGGATAAAAAGGTTTATTGAGATGACTTGGCATGATTATATAAATACTATATATAAGCAATTAATAGACCAACAACAGAATATGTTTAAAATGCTTGTACCACTCAACATTAGCCGCAAAGAATAGATATTCGGTTGTTGTGTTTGCTTTAAATTCAGCAGTTAATCAGCAAGATGCTGTTGGCTGATCAACAACTCATATCAGGGTTGAGGTTGATTATATGCGTATCCCATAATGTACCCGTTTCGGCACACGTATAGCGATCAGGTAATTAGCAAAACTGTAATGGTCGACTAAAACAGGACACTTTCTTCAGCAGTCTTCTTATAGAATTCCCGCTCAAATTCCAGAGGGGATCGGTAGCTTAATTTTGAGCGTGCGCGCTTATCATTGTAAAAATGTTGATACCGGTTGAATATTGACCATGTAACCCGCCAAAATTCGGGGATGCATTTCCGCGACCAGTTGTCCATTAATGAAATTGTCAGACGCACGAGTCTGTCCCGCAATACCATTTATGGATATTTTAGGACATGGAAACTCTCCGGATTATGGGATAAGGTATTAACACTCTTTCGTGAAACCTACAGGATTTCAACAGGGAAAAACGCTCGACCGACGGCAGCCATTATTGATGCACAATCGGTAAAAAACGGGACCCAGCGGATAAAGCGGTTTTGACGCGGTTAAAAAAGATTAAATTAACCGATACTGCCGAAGTATTCATCAAAATTACGAGGTACACCGCCTTTTACGCAGAATTTGTTAGGTTTTTAAACAGCATCTAAAGACCAAGGCCTGAGTATTCTTCAGGTTTGCCAGAATATGAACCGGGATAAAACCCCAGCGCGTCTCTGGTTAAAACAGGTTACATCCGAACAAACATGGCACTCTGGCATTGGCAAGCCGCTCACTGTCGCCGGTAGCGCATCTGCTAACTGGAAGCTGACGTTCGTCAACTACGACAAGATAACAACATTTTAAAAAAGGCCGTATTTGCAAAAGAGCGTCAAAGTTTTTCCGGCCGCTTATTGTTATCTTTATGTTTTCAATAAAAAATAATTTTGTATCAACTGGTGTAGCGGTGATCAATAGCGGAAAAAATGGGAAGCTGTTTTACACCCGGGACTACGTTGCAGAGTCATTGAACGACTGCAAAGTACAGAGCAAATCCGCCCACACAGGCTAAACTGCAGCTGAAGAGCCGCTTGATAACGGCTCTTCAGCTTAAAGCATGATCAGGCAGGTATAGCCAATAAGACTGCGCCGGCTTTAAACACAGCAGTCACCGTCTGGCCTGTTTGCAAACCTAGAGAGGCTACGCTGTCTATGGTCACCGTAGCAGTGATTTTTTGCCCACCTTTCGTCTCAATATCGATTTCCGAATTGACTGCTCCAGGTATAATTTCAGAAATCTTACCGGACAATTGGTTTCTTGCCGATATCTTATAGCCATCAAAGTCGGACACAACGATGATTTGCGGAGCTTTTACCAGAGCAATCGCGCTTATGCCGGGTTTGATCCCTAGTGATTCCACAGATTCCTTGGTTACAGCAGCAACGATAGACTCACCTTCGTTTAATTCCACTACGACTTCCGCATTCACGGCGCCGATAATGACTTCTTTGATTACGCCACTAAATTGATTACGTGCGCTGGTTTTCATAATTTCACCTCATCTTGAATTGTTTAAAATTTAAATATAACAGTTACAAATATCTAATTCCGCTATTCAATAGTGAATAACGCTTGCATCTGATAGTAGTGCTTGCGCTAAAATAGTCTTCAAGCCACGTTGATAAGTAGGGTCTATAACGGACCTTTAACACCACTTACACCGATTGGCGCGCTTATTTTTTAATGTCGGGTTGATATGAGTAAAACGGAAAGATCATCCTTATGTGTGCAAGGAGAAATCAGACTGGCCAACACACTGGATAACGCTATGTTCGGCCTGTTGCGAGCCATAGATAACTGCGGTTCCATTAATCAGGCGGCCAAGCAGCTAGGCTTAAGTTATAAAAGCGCCTGGACGCTTATTGAGCGGGCCAACAATAAATCGCCCAAGACATTGATCACCTCGGAAACCGGTGGCGCCAACGGTGGAGGGACCTGTCTGACCTCTTCAGGTCACATACTGCTTAACATGTTTACCAAACTTGAAGAGCAACATAAGCAATTTCTCTTACAGCTTAACCAGACTGTGGAAGCGGATGCAGAAGTGTTGATGCTGCTGAAACCATTAACCATCAAAACCAGCGCTGTCAACCAGATATTCGGAGTGGTCACTGAGTTAAAAACCGGGCCAGTCAATACGGAGGTATTTTTAAAGCTGAAAGGCGGCCAAAAGGTCTGCTCGAGTATCAGCCATGCAGAAGCGGAATCCTTACCGCTTGCGGTAGGCAGCGAGGTATTAGTACTAATCAACTGGAATGAAATCAGTCTG
Organism: Methylobacter sp.; assembly: GCF_036845245.1. Classification (NCBI taxonomy): domain Bacteria; kingdom Pseudomonadati; phylum Pseudomonadota; class Gammaproteobacteria; order Methylococcales; family Methylococcaceae; genus Methylobacter; species Methylobacter sp. The sequence goes on along the minus strand of NZ_DAIUEH010000082.1, from coordinate 7,584 downwards.
ATTACAGGTCCGGAAAGATTTCTCTTTTCGGCCAGGAATCAGTTGTCAGGGATTATCAGTCGAGTGCATTTGGCTGAAGTCGATGCGGAAATCATCATCTATCTGCAAGGTGGCGACAGTTTTACTGCTCTGATCACCCGGCAAAGCGCGCAAAGCATGGGCCTAAAAACAGGTATGCAATGCAGGGCAATATTAAAAAGTAACGCAATAATGCTGGCGATGCGTTAAGTCGATGCATCAAATATCGCTATCCCGACCATGAACGGGGCCTCTATCAAACCTCAGATTTTATCGGCCGCCCAATGGCGTTGGTTGACCACCGTCTAGCGCCGCATGGTCATAAAGTGGCTCAATGCCAGCGGCGCTTCAGGCAGCGGGTAACGTCTGGGTGAGGCGCGCATGGTGCGCCGGTTAATAATCCGAATCGACAATGACTCAACCCAATCCCAATATTCTTGTTTAACCGTTTCAGGAAATTCGACATCATCGAATGCCAGTAAAAGTTGAGCCAGCCATATTTCCCGCGCTTTTTCATCGATAGTGAAAGGGAAGTGCCGTGTTCGCATACAGATATGACCAAAAATAGCAGTAAATCGCGCCGGTCCGCCGGTAGCCTCAACGATAAAATCAGAGGTTTTTTCGACGCCGGCATTAAAACGAGCCGGATCAGCCGGAAATAGTATGCCAACAGGAGTATTGAGTAACCTTTCATGGTGGCGCTTAACAAGAGCGCGTAGCATTTCTTCACCGGCAACGGCAAATATCCGCTTGGAGCGAAAAGGAACCGCTGGGTATTCAATGCCGTTGGATGCCGGTTTCCAACTGATTTCATCACCAACCGACATGGGTTCTGAGTTTGTTGAGCAGGTACATTCTTCGTTATTTGCATTGGGTGAAGATGTTTGTGAGGCATTGTTTGAAGGGGTGTTGGATTTACACATTTAGAAAATCTCCGCTTGACTTTCGTTATATATTAAAATATATAACGAAAATTGCAATCAGATATTTTTATTCAGTTAGATCAGGTGGCGGTTATGAAAAACGCCAACAAATCTATTCTTCAGCGTAGAGTTTGATAAATAAAATGCTTTCCCTTTTGCATCTCCTAAGCAGAAGGGCTCTCATTAACCCCAAATACCAATGACGCAACAGTAATATTTATTTTTGGCTGGGCAAGTTTCTTGGATTTGTTTGGCGACGACGTGATAACTTAAACTAATGATTGCCAGGAGATATTAATGACGAATACACAAAACAGTGAACTCAACGAGCAGCATATCGTTGAATTAGTCCGCCGATTTTATGAACGTGCATTGGATGATGACAGCTTACGGCCCATTTTCGAAGCCGTCATTCACGATTGGGATGAGCATCATCGCGTGGTTGAAAATTTTTGGTCTTATGCTCTATTAAAAACAGATCGCTACCGCAACAGCCCGTACTCAGTGCATGTTCCCCTACCCTTACAACCCGAACATTTTGACCATTGGTTGACACTGTTTCGGGAAACGGCAACAGAAGAGCTGCCGCCCTCTGCTGCCACAGAAGCGATTGCACGCGCCGAGCACATGGCTGAAAGCTTTAAAGCAGGGATGCTCAATAATCTCAATTTACCATCGAGACCATCTCGGGCTGGAAAACAGCTTCCAATATTTACCAATAATCAGCGTTGAATTTTCCAATCAAAAAAACTATATCGCGTAATAATGTTAATATGATATCGGATTGTCTGCTGGAAAATTAAAACGCTCTTTTACTGTAAAACTGGCAAAATTTCGACACCGTTTTCTATCTGGTCCTGTTGTGCCTATCCCGTCTCTATCTAAAACTAGCCCGCAAGATTCATTAAATTTATGCATGTTCACGTACTTCAGCATGTCGCTTTTGAAGGGTTAGGTTGTATTGAAGCTTGGCTTGAAAGCAAGCAGGCTGTCGTCACATTCACGCGATTTTTTGAATCTGCAACGCTGCCAGAGCTGAAGCATATCGATTTTATAATTGTGCTGGGCGGTCCAATGAGCGTTAACGATGAGGACCAATTTCCCTGGCTGGTAGACGAAAAGCAATTTATTGCTAAAGCTATCCGAAAAAATAAAATCGTCCTAGGTATCTGCTTGGGTTCTCAATTGATTGCAAGCACTCTTGGCTGTAAGGTCTACCCCAATAGGGAAAAGGAAATTGGCTGGTTTCCCGTCTATTCTCTTCACAAGCGGCTTGATGCCCTGATTTTTCCGGGCTCGTTCGATGCCTTCCATTGGCATGGTGAAACCTTTGATTTACCAACAGATGCAGTTCTTCTTGCAAGCAGTGCCGCCTGTCGGCATCAAGTCTTTCAAATTGGACCGCGTATTCTCGGAATTCAGTTTCACCTTGAAACTACACCGGAAAGCGTGGCTGCCATGATCGACCATTGTCGCCATGAGTTGTTGCCGCAACGCTTTGTCCAGACGGAACAGCAGCTTCTCAGTGCTCCCCTTGCTAAATATAAAGATATCAATACTTCTATGGTCCGAGTTCTCGAATACCTTCTTATTCCAGCCTGCACTCACCCATGACCGCCGACAACATTTAAGAATGTCTGTCCTTGCTAAGGTGTGAGCAATATCATTTCGAAGCTTCCGACAAACGTGTTATTAAAATCTCGTCACAAACAACGTTTTATAGCTCCATGATGAGGTCGCCCAATAAGGCCATTAAACCAGGAATCCAAAGATATAGGGTGAAACAATCGGTCATTCAGGCATTAACGAGCTGAATCCCAAACCCGTCCTGCTTCAAAACCGCCTTTAGCAATCCTCTATCTTCAAAAGCAACATGAGAGAGTTGCCAAAGCTATTCTCTATCTCTGAGCACCCGTAAAGGGCGTACTGCATGATGAAATGCTCACAGTTGGTGCATAACCTCTGCTCTTTGCCGAACGAATCTACGCACAATATACCTACATTAAATGGTCTATTTATTGCTTAAATATCTATATGTATAACTCTATATAACGATATTTCCATGTCGGTACTTATCTATGGCCAGTTCTTCAATTAAAAGTGTCTGTCCCTATTGCGGCGTGGGCTGCGGCATTATCATGGAGACCGCCGACAACCGCGTCATCAAGGTTTCTGGCGACAAACAGCACCCCACCAATTTCGGTCGTCTATGCACCAAAGGTAACACCTGCGCGCAAGCCATTGCCGAATCGGGACGACTGGAATATGCTTTTCTACGCTCGGACCGTCAACGAGACCCGGCGCGGGTGGATATGGACCATGCGATCAAGGAAACGGCCCGCCGTCTGCGCGCCATCCTCGACACCCATGGCCCTGATGCGCTGGCGCTTTACGTATCCGGGCAAATGTCTTTAGAGGCACAGTATCTCGCCAACAAACTCGCCAAAGGCTTCATCGGCACCAACAATATCGAATCCAACTCCCGTCTATGCATGGCCAGCGCCGGTAGCGGCTACAAACTGTCGCTGGGCTCGGACGGTCCGCCGGGCTCTTACCAGGACTTCGACCGCGCCGATGTGTTCTTCGTGATCGGCGCGAACATGGCCGACTGCCATCCGATCCTGTTCCTGCGCCTGATGGACCAGGTCAAGGCCGGCGCAAAACTGATCGTCGTCGATCCGCGCCGAAATACCACGGCAGACAAGGCCAACCTGTTCATGCAGATCAAACCCGGCACCGACCTGGCGCTGCTCAACGGCTTGCTGCACTTGATCGTCAAGAACGGCCACACCGATCCCGAGTTCATTGCTGCATTTACCGAAGGCTGGGAAGTCATGCCCGAGTTTCTGGAGGACTATGCACCACACACTGTGGCCGAGATTACCGGCCTGCCGGAAGTCGATATCCGCAAAGCCGCCGAATGGATCGGCACGGCAGGCGAATGGATGAGTTGCTGGACCATGGGCCTGAACCAGAGCACGCACGGCACCTGGAACACCAATGCGATCTGCAACCTGCACCTCGCCACCGGCGCCATCTGCCGCCCCGGCAGCGGCCCGTTCTCGCTGACCGGCCAGCCCAACGCGATGGGCGGCCGCGAAATGGGCTATATGGGACCGGGCCTTCCCGGACAACGCTCGGTGCTGGTCGACAAAGACCGCGCTTTTATCGAAGACCTGTGGGGCATCGATAAAGGCGCGTTACGCACCGACATCGGCGACGGCACCGTGGCGATGTTCGAAGACATGCAAGCGGGCCGTATCAAAGCCTGCTGGATTATCTGCACCAATCCGGTCGCCACCGTACCCAACCGCAAGAACGTGATTGCAGGTTTGCAGGCGGCCGAACTGGTCATCACCCAGGACGCCTTTCTCGACACCGAGACCAACCGTTATGCAGACATCCTGTTGCCCGGCGCGCTGTGGGCCGAAGCCGAGGGCGTGATGATCAACTCCGAGCGCAACCTGACGCTGATGCAGAAGGCCGTCGATCCGCCCGGCGAAGCGATGGCCGACTGGCAGATCATTGCCCGCGTTGCTTGCGAAATGGGCTATGCGAAAGCCTTCGGTTATTCTTCGGCAGACGAAGTATTCGAGGAAATCAAGCGCGCCTGGAATCCCAAAACCGGCTACGACATTCGTGGCGCGAGTTATGCGCGCCTACGCGAGACACCGTTGCAATGGCCTTGTGCACCGGACAATGGGCATGACCGCAACCCGATCCGCTATCTCAACGATGGCATAAGTCAAACTATCAAGGCCGAGGCGGACGGCTCCATACCTCGCGTCGTGTTCGCCACCGAGAGCGGCAAAGGCGTGTTTCTGCCGCGCCCGCATTTGCCTCCGGCCGAGATGCCGGATAATGACTTCCCCTTCGTACTCAACACCGGCCGTTTACAGCACCAGTGGCACACGATGACCAAGACCCGAAATATCGCGACGCTCAGCAAACTCAACCCTGGCCCTTTCATTGAGATCCATCCCGAGGATGCCGCTGTACTTTGCATCCGTGAAAAAGATAGTGTAGAAATCCGCTCAAGGCGCGGCCGTGCAGTGCTGCCGGCCGTAGTGACCGACCGGGTGCGTCCCGGCAACTGTTTTGCGCCTTTTCATTGGAACGATGTATTTGGTGACGATTTGGCTATTAACGCCGTCACCAGCGATGCGATCGACCCCATTTCTCAACAACCCGAATTCAAATTCTGCTCGGTCATTCTGACACGAATCGCAGAAGCACAGATTTCTCAAACCACGATCAGCGAGAACAACGGCGTTCTTGCAAGCGCCAAAGCAGGCGCATCGACTACTGATATCAAGGCATTAAACATGAAGCAGATCGATGCACTGACCAAACTACTTGGTCTCGACACTGCATCCGGCATAACGCTGGATGCTCACGAACAATTATATATGCAGGGTTACCTGACCGGACTTCGTACCGAAGAATCCTGTAAGGCCGGCGGAGTGCCGGTGCTACCGACGACTTCGCCGTTGGAACCTTCCAAACGCCTTTATCTGAATGGTGTGCTTGCGGGTTTGTTCGCGCGTACTTGGCTGCCCGATGGCGCTATGATCGCATTACCGGAACCGGCCCACGAAATGACAAAGCCATCGCAGTCTCCTCCGGTGATTATTCTTTGGGCTTCGCAGACCGGCAATGCAGAAGGTTTTGCCGCTCAGTGCGCTGAGCGGCTGAAAACCGAGGGACATAGCGTCGCGCTTGCCGGCATGGACACGTTCGAGGCAGCGGACCTCATCAGGGTGCCGAAATTGTTGGTGCTGGCCAGCACTTTCGGCGACGGCGATCCGCCGGATAACGGCAGCGCCTTTTGGTCTGCGTTACAAGCCGATAGCATGCCAAAACTCAACACCCTGCGCTTTGCCGTGCTCGCCTTCGGGGACTCCAATTACGATCAGTTCTGCGGCTTCGGCCGCAAGCTGGACGCGCGTCTGGAAGCGCTGGGTGCGCAGCGGCTGACCGCAAGAGTCGATTGCGAGCCGGAATTCGAAGAAGCGGGCACGGCCTGGCTGGCAGCGGTCGCGCAGGCTTTGGCCGGCACCGCCGCGACCGCGCCGCAGCCGGTACCGGCATTTGCCGACGAGGACGAGGAGATGGCCGCGGAACCAGCCCTCGCGCCGGCGCCGCAACCGGATTACAGCCGCAACCGGCCCTTGTATGCCAGGCTGCTGCTCAACCGGCGTCTCAATACCGGCGATGCCGAAAAGGAAACCCGCCAGTTTGCTTTCGATCTGTCAGGCTCAGGCCTCGGCTACGAGGCGGGCGATGCGTTGGGAGTCTGGCCGAGCAATTGCCCGGAACGGGTTGGCGACCTGTTGGCCGCGCTAGAACTCCCGGCGTCCACCGTCGTACCGGTGAAAGATTACGGAGAATTGCCGCTGTTCGAGGCTCTGTTGCGCCATTTCGAGATTGCCCGCATCACCCCGGAACTGCTGCAATTCGTATGCGAGCGTTCCGACAGCAAGGACCTTGCGGCCCTGCTGGCCGCGGAACGCAAGGCCGAGCTGAAGAACTGGCTATGGGGCAAACAGGTAGTAGACTTACTGCAAGCCTTCCCGGTCCGGGTGGAAGCCGCCGACTGGCTTGCCGTGCTCAAACGTTTGCAACCGCGCTTATACTCGATTTCCTCCAGCCCGAAAGCCTATCCGGCCCAAGTGCACCTGACCGTCTCGACCGTACGCTATGCCTTTGAAGGCAAACCGCGCGGCGGCGTCTGTTCGACCTTTCTGGCCGACCGGGCCGCCGAGATCGACGTACCCATCTTCGTGCAGAAATCCGCCCACTTTCGTCCGCCGAAAAATCCCGACACAGCTATGATCATGGTCGGACCGGGCACCGGTATCGCACCATTCCGCGCCTTCTTGCAAGAGCGCCAAGCCATCGGTGCACAGGGCCGTAACTGGCTGTTCTTCGGTGAGCAGCGCTCTAGCAAGGATTTCTACTACCAAGACGAACTTGAAGCCATGCAAAAAGACGGCTCACTGCACAGGCTTGATCTGGCCTTTTCGCGTGATCAGGCCGAGAAAATCTATGTACAGCACCGAATGATCGAGCATGGCGCACAGCTTTGGACATGGTTGCAGGAAGGCGCCTATTTCTATGTATGCGGCGATGCAAGCCGCATGGCCAAGGATGTTGATGCAGCGCTCAAGCAAGTGGTGCAGACCCACGGAGCCTTGAATTCCGAAGATGCCGCTGCCTACATTGCCAAAATGACGCAGGATAAGCGATACGTGCGGGATATATATTAAATCGGAATGGTCTACTTTCAAATTGGATGCACATCCAACCACCAATTTCATCTCGAAACAACACCGGAAAATGTGGCGGCAATTATCACTAATTGTCGCCACAAACTGTTGTTACATCACTTTGTTCGGATTGAGCAGCAACTCGGCAGTCAAATATAAAGGCGTCAATACTTTTATGACCCAAGTTCTTAAGTACCTTGCTGTACATGCGGCACTCATGTAGGGCGGGTTATCGACTATGAATGATTGATAAATCAACACTCCGACTGGATTAAGTATTACAGCAACAGCATAAACTGGCTTTAGACGCCCAGTGCGGCTAGTAGTCAGTCATGATGAAGTACAAGGATAAAGCCGAGCCAGCTTCCGTCGTG
>NZ_DAIUEH010000081.1:0-17367 GCF_036845245.1 Methylobacter sp. | reverse complement strand
TGCTAAAATCGGATGGATCCATTTTAGCTTTCGCGAAAAATCCTGGCGCGCTTAAGCTTGGGAATTCTTCTATTAGAAGTATTTACTGGGAAAAACATGCAGAAAATGGCGTGCGAATTGCCGTTAAAGAAACACCATTTGGATGGAGGGGAGATATGTACTCACTCTATCTGCTTGAAGCTAATGTCGAGCAAAAAGATTTCCTAAAGGATGCTCAGGAGGGCTATGGAAAATCGAGATATTCTGCTCAGATTCAAGACACATGGCGACCTCCTCTAGTCTTTTCGAGCAAATCAAGAAATACTTGGTTTGTCGTAGTTGGTGAGCCATATCAACAAGGCTTAGGTTCAATAAAGATATGGATTTTAAGCCTTGGATTTTCAAATCAATTAAACAGAGCATAAAGCGTTGCGAGATAATTTGTAACTAAATCATCACCTTCGGCTGGAGCCCAGGGTGCTTTCTCTTCTGCTGTAATCGGAACAAATGGCCCTGCTTTGGCTTCAAAGAACACGGTTCCACTTTTCAGTGCGAGTACCGTGTGAAAAGTGCCGTAAGGAATGTCAACGCCAACAGTCTCACTGTTTGCTTCCAATTTCAGCGTTTGCTGAACGTTACCGGCTGAGTCGAAAACTATTAAGCCCAGCTTGCCGGAAAGGCAAATCATAGTTTCCCCTTTGTTTGGGTCGTTATGTTTGTGCGGCATAACATATGAGTTTGGCTCTATAGCATTTAATAATCGGTGCGCTTGAGCTTCACTACTTTCATGAAAATTGTGATTCTTACGTCGGCGAGGCGATGCTATGGCTTCCACGCTAAGATTTTTGAGCAGTTGCTGATTGATGGGAGTAATCATACGTTTTTGATCCTATTTTTCCCTGTGGATTAATTAAGCCGCTCCAAAAGCGGGACGGGTAACATGTCCTGTTTGCTGTTGCACACATCGACAAGCCGGAAACAACGCTGTAAGGCGTATTGACAAGATAAGGCGGCTTCGCGGTTAGGCAATCCACCACTTCGGCTGGCTGTCATTGGTATTGTGTGCTGCTTGGCTAAGATCAGCTCTGCCAATTCCACAGAACGATTCTCTGAGTTAGCATGGACAGCTAAGTTGCTGTTCAAATGCCCCCGCTAGTCCTTGTTACGAGTAATTAATGATCATCGCGAGTGATATTGTGTTGATGCTCAATACCTTCGGTTAAATTGTAACCTTCGTTATTGAATAGATCGCCGGTAAAAAACAAACGCAGATCTATAATCCAAGCAACTTTTTTCAGCTTATTGTTTTCTATGATAATAGTTGAAAGTTTATGATCGTTATCAATAACCTGATCCACAATTGTTTTGGGGTTAGTCGGGTCTTCTTTCAGCGCACCAGACACAATACGTTGAGCAGATTCCATTGTCAGCACTGGATACGTAGTAGATAGCTCAGCATTTTGATCATTTTTAAGTGATTGCGCGTTAAAATAACCAATATCATAGACAAGCTTAAACATCAGGCCAACCATAAGCACGGCACCATAAACAGAGAGGCCGATTTTTAATCGCCTTCTAATGCGAGGGTTTGATAGTTTTTTTATGATAGCGCGAACTTTCATATTCATTTTTATTGAGGTTCCATGGCTTTATTTGTCATTATTTAACGTCCAAGCCGGCGGTTGAATAGATCAAAATTTGGCCCATTTTACAACAAAAGAATCTTTAGATTTTCCAATGGCTAACCCGCATGATAACTTTTGATGGGTTTCGCTTACGCTCTACTCATCCTGGCAGATTCTATTGCTAGAACCGGCTTATCCCGGCCCAGCCTACAGTACGATCTTCGATCCTTGCACAGCCAATACACCGGAACGACCCTCAATTGTTGACATAACCAATTCATGACAAGGTAATGCGGCGATATCAAGCTCGGCGACATATTCTGACAGCGTACCGATGTCATCTTCGGCTTTTTGCCACAGTCGCAGCAGTTTTTCCATGACCGGCAGCAACTTCATGCCTTCAAGCTCCGCATGCAAAGTATACACATGGCCTTCCGGCGCGGGCTTGCGGCTGGCGGCGAATACCGCTTCATGCACGTTGGCTTCGGTGATGCCGTTACAGCCGAGCAGTTCGTCGAGCGTCGGCAGGGTGGTGGGAATTTGCGGGCATTGAAAGGTCTCGCCTTCCATTTGGGGAATAAAAGGAGACTGGCCGCGGCAGTCGCTGGCGTAACGAAAACCCAGTTGTTGTTCCAGTTGCAGCGTGTGTTTATTTAACTGCCAGCCGGCCGCACCGTGTACTGAAGGCGGATGGCCGAAAATGTCCTGAAATGAATCGATGGCGGCCTGTATTTCTTTTTGCGTCCATGCCGCATCGCGGTTGGCGACCTTATCCTGCCAGCAGATGTGGTCGTAGCAATGTACGCCCACCTCATGCCCTGCCTTCTCGGTTTGCCGCATGATGTCGCGACCCCGGCGGCCGATATGCGGACCCGGAAGCAAGGTGCCGTAGAGCAAGGTTTTCAGCCCGTAATGGCTGAGCACCGAGGTACGCTGCACCTTGCTGAAAAAACCCGGCCTGAATATCCGGCGCAGCGCCCGACCGGTATGGTCGGGGCCGAGGCTGAACAGAAATGTGGCTTTCACGCCGTAGCGTTGATACAAGTCCAGCAATGCCGGTACGCCTTCCAGCGTACCGCGCAGTGTATCCACATCGACTTTCAGGGCGATTTTCATAAAGTCAGGTCTTGATCGATCAGTTCTCTTGCGGCGGCAACTTCGTGACTGTAGGCGTCGAAAATTTTGCGCAAGGCGTCTTCCACGCCGATTTCAGGCTTCCAGCCCAGATCGTCCATGGTATTGCCAATCCAGGGCACGCGGGTTTTAACGTCTTGGTAGCCGGCTCCATAGTAATCATTGGCGCTGGTATCGATTAATTCGACTTTAGCCGCCAGTTCTTGGTATGCAGGATGTTCTTTGGCGATTTTCAGCATCAGCTCGGCAAGTTCTCTGATCGACAAGTCGTTGGTCGGATTGCCGATATTGTAAATATTGCCGGTGGCTTTACCGTTTTCGTTCTTGATGATGCGCACCAACGCGTCGATACCGTCGCTAACGAAGGTGAAACTGCGGCGCTGCTGGCCGCCATCGACCAGTTTAATGGATTCGCCTCTGGCGATATGGCCCAGAAACTGGGTCACTACCCGTGAGCTGCCTTCTTTTGGCGTATGAATGCTGTCGAGGCCGGGACCTATCCAGTTAAAAGGCCGGAACAGCGTGTAATCGAAACCTTGTTCCTGTCCGTAAGCGCAGATCACCCGGTCCAGCAATTGCTTGGAGCAGGAATAAATCCAGCGCGGTTTATTCAATGGCCCTAATACCAGATCGGATTCATAGGGATGGAATTCATCGTCCGTGCACATGCCGTAAACTTCCGAGGTTGAAGGGAACAGCACGCGTTTTTTGTATTTCACACAAGCGCGGATAATCGGCAGGTTCGCCTCGAAATCCAGTTCGAATACCGCCAGCGGGTGCATTACATAAGTCGCAGGCGTGGCGATTGCAACCAGCGGCAGAATCACGTCGCATTTTCTAATGTGATATTCCATCCACTCGTGGTTAATGGTGATGTCGCCTTCAAAAAAATGGAAGCGTTCATTCTCGCGAAATGATTCAACGCGATTGGATTGCATGTCCATGCCATAGACATGCCAATCGGTAGTTTCGAGTATGCGCTTTGAAAGATGATGACCGATAAAACCATTGACACCCAGTATGAGTACGTTCATAAGTTCCTGATTGATTATAGTAAAAGTTGTTAGTTGTTTACGATTGGAAATAACCGGTCATCATTGGACAGGGATTTAAACGCAGCCTGATCCAGCGATATTCCGTCACAAGTTAGTTGTTCAATACGAAAGCGTTTGTTATCCATGCAGTCGGCATAAAAATGGCCGTCCGCCCAATAGATACACACTTTGCCCTGATTCATAGCGGCTTCGCCGGTGTAATGACTGCCGAGCAGAAAAATACGTTTGCCGTTGCTGTCGAAAAATGCGCCCGGATAAGGCGGCGCTACAGCCCTGACCAGGTTATGAATAGTCCAGGCCGATTGCTGCCAGTCGATACGGCCGTGTTCGGGCTTGCGTCCACCGAAATAACTGCCTTGGGCAAGATCCAACGGTTTGGCTTCTATCTTGCCATCAAGCAACAAAGGCAAACAGCGATCCAATAAGGTTTTGGCGGCTGGCGTCAGTTTCAAAAAAACATCGTGCGCGCTATCGTTGGGTAAAATGGCGACCGCTTCCTGATCGATCAACGAACCGGCATCGGGCTTTTCCACCATTTGATGGAGACTGACGCCGGTTGTCGATTCGCCATGTAAAACCGCCCAATTGACCGGCGCGCGGCCCCGGTATTTCGGCAGCAACGAACCGTGCAGGTTATAAGCGCCCCGGGGCGGGATAGTCAACAGGCCGGGGCTCAGCATGTGCCGGTAATAAAAAGAAAAAAACCATTGCGGCTTGAGTCCGGCAATGTGTTCGATCACGTCCGCTTGATTCGGATTCTCCGGCGTTATCACCGGAATGTGGTGCCTGTTTGCCAGTTCGGCAACGCTGCCGAACCAGATATTTTCCGCGGGGTCATCCTGATGGGTAACCACCAGTTTAATCTCGACTCCGGCTTGCAGCAGGCATTCTATGCCGGTAACGCCGATATTATGGTAGGCAAAAACAACGGCTGACGGCTTCAAGCTTTATCGCCTTTGGAATTATCCAACACGGCTTTAACCAGATAGCGGGGGCGCGAACGGGTTTGGGAATAAATCCGTCCGATGTACTCGCCCAGCAGGCCGATACCGAACAACAGGATGCCGATCAAGAAAAACATAATCGCAAACAGCGTAAAAACGCCGTCCGCTTCCGGTCCGACGGTCAGTCTGCGCCAACCCAGATAGCCCACAAAGAATAACGACAGTATGGAGACTCCGATACCGATCAACGAAAATGCCTGCAAAGGAGCAATGGAGAATCCTGTCATCAAGTCGAAGTTAAGATGGATCAACTTGAGCAGCGAGTATTTCGATTCCCCGGCCGCGCGTTCTTCATGGTCGATAACGATTTCCGTCGGATTTCCGGCATAAAGGTAAGCCAGCGCCGGTATAAAAGTATTGGTTTCAGTGGTGGCTAAAACGGCATTGACGATGTCACGGTGATAAGCTCGCATCATGCAGCCCTGATCGGTAATGCGGATGCGGGTAATTTTTTCGCGTAAGCGATTCATCGCTAACGAAGCCCAATGCCGCCAGCGGCTATCCCTGCGTTCCCGCCGGATTGTGCCGACATAATCGTAACCGGCATCCATTTGCAGCAGCAGGTTGGGGATTTCTTCCGGCGGATTTTGCAGGTCTGCATCGAGAGTAAGGATATAGTTCCCTTGGGCGCGTTCAAAACCCGCGATCAGTGCTGCATGCTGTCCGGCATTGGCGCGTAAAAATACGACGCGAGTGGTATCGGGGAACAGTTGAAACTGCTTGCGGAGCAATGCGGCCGATTGGTCGCGGCTACCGTCATCAACAAAAATGACTTCGTAGCTGTGCTTAAGATTTTCCAGAACGGGATAAAGCCGTTCAAATAATAACGATAAAACAGCTTCTTCGTTATAAACAGGAATAACGATGGAGACTTCCGGAGTTTCAAAATTGTTCGTCATTAATATATTTTAAAGAGTAATAGTGTAGTAAGTGAATCATAAATTATTACTATGTAGGGTGCACTTGTGCATACCTTCCGTCATTCAATGGTATGCCAGCATGACCTACACGGCTTAAGTGCTTTATTTATAAGAACCCTTGAGCAATGAAAGAATCACCGAACAGACATGGTCAACATCTTTCTCTTCCATGCCGGGAAACAGCGGGAGCGTCAATGTCTGCTCGCCGATTCTTTCAGCATTAGGGAAATCGCCGGGCTTGTAGCCATATTGACGATAAAATGAGAACAGATGCATAGCCGGATAATGAATACCCACAGTGATGGATTGTTGCTTGAACACTTCGAGCGTCTGGTTACGGTCCAGGCCGATCTTGGCCCAGTCCAGCAGGACACAGAACATATGCCAACTGTGGCCTTCGACATCGGCAGGCAACACCAGCGCATCATGTTTCGGAAGCTGCTGTAAATAGCGCTCAACCAGCGTCCGGCGTTTTCGGTTAAAACCGTCCAGTTTCTTTAATTGTACTAAGCCCAGCGCTGCGCCTACATCCGGCATATTCATTTTGCCGCCCCATGCGGATACGTCCATGGCACCTTGCTGATCTCTCTCGATGCCGTGAAAGCGAATACCTTCAATTTTTTTGAGCAGCACAGGGTCATTAATCGCAAGCGCGCCGCCTTCAATCGTGGTCATGTTCTTATTAGGATGAAAACTGAAACAGACCGGGTTTCCCGAGCTGCCGATTTGGCGGCCCTTATATTCGGTGCCGATAGCCTGAGCGGCATCCTCAAGCACCAGCAGATCATGCTGTTCGGCCAGCTGATAGATAGCATCCATATCGACAGCGCAGCCGGCAAAATGCACCGGAATAACGGCTCTGGTGTTCGGAGTGATTGCCGCAGCAACTGCAGCCGCATCGATATTTCTTGAGACCAGATCAACATCGACGAACTTGGGCGTTGCTCCGCAACGAACGATGACATTGGCGCTGGCGACAAAACTCATCGCAGGAACGATCACTTCGTCGCCCGGTCCGATTCCGTAGGCGAGCAGAACGGCTTCCAATGCGCTGGTGCCTGAGTTGAATACCCGAAGCTGTACATCGCCGCCGATATAATCGGCCAGCGCGGATTCAAACGCGGCAACTTTCGGGCCGGTTGCCAGCCATCCTGATTCGAGCACTTCTTTGATTGCTTCAAACTCTTCTTTATCAAGGGTGGGGCGAGTAAATGGAAGCATTCTTAACTCCTTGCTAAAACGTAAACGCCGAGAAGAACGATGCCTATCCCGATCAAGCGGGTCGGATTCATCGCTTCGCCGAACAATTGCCACGCGGCAAATGCATTAAGCACATAGCCCATGGACAGCATCGGATAGGCGATGCTGACATCGACTCTGGACAATGCCAATATCCAGACGATGACGCTAATGCCGTAACAAATCAATCCGATCCAGAGAAAAGGCTCGAAGGCCAGCCTCAAAAATGCCGTAGAGGATGAGGAAAAATTCAGGCCGATGATGCCCATTTCCTTGACGCTGGCTTTGAGCGCCAATTGTGCGACGGCATTCAGCATGACGCCGGTCAGGATGATACAGAAACTGACTATATTCATCGACGGGCCACCGCGATATAACGAGCGTTTTCATAAATCGTGTGCATAGGAATTTGCTGTTGTTTCCATTCGTCATAAGTTGTCTGGTTAAGCAAGCTTATCGCCTGCTCCGAATTTAGCCATACAGGCAGGAAGTCCGCATTATTGATCCATTTTTGCGGTTCCTGGTTAATGCCGAATTCCAGTTCGCCGGTAAAGCCAACCAGTTTAATGGTTCTGCCCAAATAATAAGGCAGGGATTGGTCGTAGCGGCTAACATCATAAATCTCGACAGTGTTCTTGCCAATATAAGCCTGGATAGCTTCCGCCATCTGTTTGCTGGAACGCAATTCGCTGATACTTTGATAGCCCCATGAAAGCATTTGTATGCCAAGCAAGGCGCAAAGGGCATAGCTGGAGATAGCCAGGTTTTTTTTATCCTTTAGCAGCAATGTCGAAATGCCGGCTGCGGCTGCTAAAAATGCCGTTGCGATAATCCAGGGACGGAAAAGCGTCAGGTGTGACGCTAATCTTCCAATTTTGGCGGTATTGTCAGCTTGCCAGATAAAGAAAATGAATATAACGCCGGCAAGCACTAAAGCCACAATGCCGTCTGCAATAATATGTTTGTGTTTCGACATATTCTCGCCGACCAATAACGCAAGCGCCGGAAACATCGGCAAAATATAGCCCGGTAGCTTGGAATGGGAAATCGAAAAAAAGAAGAACACAAAAATCGTATAAACCCAAAGCAAGCGTGAGGCTTCGAATTTTCCGGGTTCAGCCCGCCAGGAAAAAGGCGGTTTAATCAAGCCGTTTATTGACGAGAATAGCCAGGGCATAGAGCCTATTGCAAAGACCGCAAAGAAATACCAGTTAGACTTAGTGCGTCCGTGAACATCGCTGGTAAAACGCTCGAAATGTTCATGAATGAAAAAGAAATGTGGGAATTCAGGATTTGCATAACTGACAGCAACGAACCACGGTGCGGCTATCAATAAATAGACCAGCAAGCCTTTGCCTAGGTGCAAATGACGCCATAGCGCCCAGTCGCGCTGCCAGAGGCTGTATAGAACGATCGCTCCGCCGGGCAGCACCAGCCCGATCAGGCCTTTGCTCAGTGTAGCTCCGGCAAGCGCAGCCCAAGCCAGCAGCATCCAGTTGCGTTCGTAGATGGGCTGGTCCCGTTCCGACTGGGCCAATACCAAAGCGCCGACAGCGATGATTAACAGTGAGCTAACCCCCATATCCAGGCTGTTGGCGTGTCCCATCCCAACATAAAGCACGGTGCTGATTGAAAACAGGAATGCGAAATAACCGGCACTGCGGCTATAAAGTCGGCCGCCTACAAAACCAACCCATAATGCGCCGATAAATCCGAGTCCCGCGCACCACACTCTGGCTGCGGCATTGGTTTCACCCAATAAGGCCATGCTGATGGCCGAGCCCCAATACTGCAAAGGCGGTTTTTCAAAGTATTTGAATCCATTGAGGCGGGGTGTAATCCAGTCGCCGGAATTCAGCATTTCCCTGGCAATTTCGGCGTATCGGCCTTCATCCGGTTCTATCAGATCGCGGTAACCCAGCAACAGAAACCAGATAAGTCCGGCGACAACGACTACTATTCCATTTATCCGGCATTGACGCAAAGACGCTGGTGTCATGTTTTGGTGATCCTTCAGAATTGCGGGCGTGAGTAAAAGGCTGACAATGATAATACAATTTGATATTTGGCACAGCTTTTATCAAAATGAGTGATTGAGAATGATAAACAAAATCAATTGGTTAATGTGCAGTCTCTGTGATGCTGTCATTTCAAAATACCTGTGTAATGATAATGAGCCACTCCCGATAGCACGGTTTCTATAAAAATAGTTCATAATTTACCGGCTAAAGGTAGAGGTCGATGCTTATTTGACTTTGTGCCTTTTAATTTCATTGAATAACAACATACTCGTTTTTAATTGGGGAGATACGCTTGGAAGCGAATTGGGCTAAAGGCTATAAAATAGGAAGGCGTAAGTTAATCACCGTCCTGGACAAAATGGTTGCTTTGGATTTGCTAAAGACGTTGTTGGCGGTTTGGTCGGTGATAGTCGTTATTATCGTCAGTCGGCAGTTTATCAGGATTCTTGACAAGGCTATTGAAGGACAGGTATCCAATCAAACCTTGATGACCGTTCTAGGTTTGAAAACAATTATTGCCAGCGCCGCTTTTTTGCCGGCTGCTTTATTTATGGCGGTGTTGATGATCTTAGGCAGGATGTACCGGGATCAGGAAATGTCGGCCGTGGCTTCAGCAGGCGGCGGCGCAGGGACAATCTATCGAGCTATATTCCTTCTGGTTTTTCCTTTAAGTGTGCTGTCGGCAGGTTTGTCATTTTATGTTTCGCCTTGGGCCGAAGCTATGATGGAGGAGCTTATGCATCAGGATAAGGAATCGGCTGACCTCAGAGGCGTTGCCGCCGGGAAGTTTAGTGAATATAGCCAAGGAGATCTGGTTTTTTATGTAGAAAAGATTGATGACGATAAATCGATGCATCAGGTTTTTGTACAACATAGGCAGGGAAACCGCTTGGCGATAATTAATGCCGAAGTAGGCAGATTGAAAGATTTACCTGACGGGCGTTATATCGTTTTGGAAAAGGGTGAGCGTATACAGGGACAGCCGGGAACGGTCAATTATGTGATTGAGCAATTCTCCGAATACGCAGTACGGATGGATACCAAAGAATCAGCCACTAATTTTGGTAAAGAGTCGGTTGCCAGCGATACCTTGGCGACTTCCGGTCAAATAACCGATATTGCCGAATTGCAGCGGCGATTTTCTGTACCGATGGGAATCATGTTGCTTAGCTTTATTGCTGTTCCTCTGGCGCAAATGTCGCCTCGCGGTGGTGTGTACGGGAATATGCTGGTTGGCTTTTTAATCTATTTCAGCTACGGGAATCTTATTCGTGTCAGCCAGAGTTGGGTAATGAACCAAACCATTCCGGCATGGCTGGGCATTGTCGGCGTCAATACACTTTTGCTGTTGATAGGCGGAATTTTGTTGGCAAGATTATACGGATGGCAATGGCTGGTTATAAAAGTCAGGGAAAAGGTAACTAAGTGAATGTATTAACAGGCTATATAGTCAGGGAAATATTAAAAGGGTCTTTAGTATCCATTCTATTATTATTGACCTTATTCAATTTGTTTACTTTCAGTGATCAGCTAAAAGACTTGGGCAAAGGGCATTACGGCTTAACAGAGATTTTTTATTATCTTGCGCTGACTTCACCTACCGTTTTTTATGAATTGATGCCCGCATCTGCATTATTAGGCAGCCTGTTTATATTGGGTGCGATGGGTAATAACCGCGAACTGATCGCGATGCGCGCCGCGGGCTTATCTGTTTTGGGGATTATTAAGGCGGTTATGGTCGCCGGTATGATTTTAGTCGTCATTTCTATATTGGTCGGTGAATTTGTCGCGCCGGTAACCGAGCGCTCGGCGCAGATGATTAAAGTCAACGCGGTGGATGAAGGCCGTGTTGTTATGAATGTCAAATATGGGCTCTGGCTGCGTGAAGGTAAAAAATTCATTAATGTACGAAAAATACAGGATGACGGAAACCTGGCTGATATCAGTATTTATGAACTGGATGAACAGCGCCATCTGCGTTATTCAACGCATGCAGAAAAAGCGGTTTTTCAGGGTAATCAGCAATGGAAATTAGAGGGTGTCAAGCAATCAGACATTTCCATACAGCAGATGACAGCCAGTCAGCAAAATGAGCAAGTATGGCTATCAAACGTTGCCCCCGATTTATTAGAGATTGTTGTGGTCAACTCGCATGATCTGTCCATGTACGATTTGGCTATGTATATCGGTTTTTTAAAGGATAATCATCAAAAGTCGCATGAATTTGAACTGGCTTTCTGGGGGCGCGTGGTGAATCCCTTGGTTGTTTTGGTTATGCTGCTGGTGTCCGCACCCTTTGTTATTGGTGTTAAACGCGGCATTAACGTTGGCGGAAGGATGATGATAGGCGTCGTCATCGGCATGGGATTTAATATTATAGATAAAATTGTCGGACATATCGGGCTGATATATGATCTTAATCCTCCGCTAATGGCAGTTATGCCCAGTTTGACTGTGTTAGCCTTGGCGCTATTTGCGTTGAGCCGGGTGCAAGCGTAACCCTACGCAAAGGGCTGCCCAAATCGATAAAGTAAGCTTACAAGCGGGAGTTAAAGTGGCAATTAGACGTTTTAAGGATAAGCAACCAAAAATCGGCAAGTCGGTTTTTATAGATGACAGCGCTGTGGTCATTGGCGACGTTTCTTTGGGCGATAATGTTTCTATATGGCCCATGACTGTGCTCAGGGGCGATGTCGAAAGCATTATGATCGGCGAGGGAACTAATGTTCAGGACGGTTCCGTGTTGCATGTCACGCACGCCGGAAAATATACGGGTCAAGGTTATCCTTTAACCATAGGCAAGGGCGTTACTATCGGACATAGGGCGGTGGTTCACGCCTGCACCGTGGGCAATTATTGCCTGATAGGAATAGGCGCGATTATTATGGACGGTGCCGTTCTTGAAGATTATGTGATGCTGGGCGCCGGGGCGCTGGTTCCGCCAGGGAAAAAGCTGGAAAGCGGCCATCTTTATGTCGGTGTTCCTGCGAGACAGGCCAGGCCTTTAAATGAGTCCGAAAAAGAGTTCCTGGAATATTCTTCCCAACAGTATATTCATTTGAAAAATGAATACTTAAAGGCGTAGTACTCGCAGGGCATAACAGGCGGCCGATCGGTCGCCTGTTCAGATCATGGTTGTCGTTCTGAATTCAACAGCTCAATCACCGGCCGTGTCTGGGGTCGAACGCCACGCCAGATAAAAAAAGCTTCCGCCGCCTGCTCAACCAGCATGCCCAGTCCATCCAGACTCTTTGCCGCATGATTTTCCAGGCCCCAGCGCACAAAAGCCGTCGGTTCGTTGCCGTAGGCGAGGTCGTAACAGTTGCCTGCCGCCGCCAGTAAACCAGCCGGTAGCGGCGGTAATTGACCGCTTAAACTGGCGGATGTCGCATTTAAAATCAAATCGAATTGCCGATTTGCCAGTTCATCAAAGCCGCAGCCGGTAACGGGTCCCTTGTCGTGAAATTCAGCCGCCAGCTTAGTTGCCTTATCAACGGTACGGTTCGCGATAACAAGGGTTTGCGGGGATTGCTCAAGAATAGGCCCTATGATGCCCCGGCTGGCACCGCCGGCACCCAAAATCAGAATCCGAATGTCCGATAAGGTGATGGCATGATTGGTCGTCAAATCCGTTACCAAGCCTATGCCGTCGGTGTTATCGCCTAATATAGAACCGTCCGCCTGAAGTGCGAGCGTATTGACTGCCTTGCTCAATTCAGCGCGTTCGGTTTTATGGCCGGCATAGCGCCAAGCGAGTTCTTTTAGCGGTACGGTGCAATTCAAGCCTTTGCCGCCTTCGGCGAAAAACGTCGCAACGGTTGTCTGGAATTGCTCGGCGGGAACTTCTATAGCAGTATATTCAAGCGTTTGTCCGGTTTGTTCGGCAAAAAGGTGGTGAATGCGCGGCGATTTACTGTGTTTGATAGGGTGGCCAAACACCGCATAGCGGTCGATTAAAGTCATAATTGTGCTTTTCTCTCAGTCCATAATTCCCATGCAATAGTCACCGCAACAATCAAAATCGCAATACCCAACTCTATCCAGAGAAAATGCGGTGTATAAACGGAGACAACGGCGGCAACACCCAGGAACAGGCCGACCAAGCTAAAGCGCCAGCCTACGCGTATGCCGTCTAGGATGGTTGAGAGCGATAAAATCAGCAGGATAATCAGCCCGGCATCCTCTTCGGCTATCCGTCCGGACTGACGTATTAAGAACGCCCCGCCGACTACCAATAATGATGTGGCCCAGTGCATCGATTGCTCGCGGAGTATTATTTTGAAATCATCGGCCCTGTGCTTGGACTGTATCCAGCCGATAATCATTGCAAACAGGCCGAACAGGAACATCATAATAAGCCAGTAGCCATAACCGTCGGCAGGAGAAAAATCCATGATCCCGATACCGACCAGAGACAGGATCAGCAGTAAAATCAAAATGGCTTCTTCAATATGAAATCTCTTTTTTTCGGCGATTAAAATATCTTCTGACATAAGGCAGGCCTCCACTTCAGTTTGTTAGAATAATAATTATTTAAAGTGTCCGGATTAATCCTGTAACCACTGGGCTACAGATTTGGCGTAATAGGTCAGGATGGCATCGCTACCGGCACGTTTAAAAGCCAGCAGGGATTCCATGACGACTTGTTTCTCATCCAGCCAGCCGTTCATCGAAGCGGCTTTGAGCATCGCGTATTCGCCGCTGACCTGATAAGCGAACGTCGGCACGCCGTATCGGTCTTTTACCCGGCGGATAATATCCAGATAGGGCAAGCCGGGCTTGATCATGACCATGTCCGCACCTTCTTGCAAATCCAGCTGTATTTCACGCATGGCTTCATCGGAATTGGCCGGGTCCATTTGATAGCTGTATTTGTTGCCTTTGCCCAGCATTCCGGCGGAACCCACCGCATCCCTGAACGGGCCGTAAAAGCTGGAGGCGTATTTGGCGGAATAAGCCAATATTAGTGTATTGATATGGTTTTGGGCTTCCAGCGCCTGTCTTATCGCGCCGATACGGCCGTCCATCATGTCCGACGGCGCCACAATATCGGCTCCGGCTTCGGCATGGGACAGCGCCTGCCGGGTCAACACGTCGACGGTTTCGTCATTCATCACGTAGCCATCCGAGTTGACCAAGCCATCCTGCCCGTGAGTAGTAAAGGGGTCCAGTGCGACATCGGTAATAATGCCTAATTCCGGAACGGCTTTTTTTAAAGCTCTTATGCTACGTTGAACCAACCCTTCAGGATTATAGGCCTCGGCTGCATATTCCGATTTTTTATCGGCGGAAGTTACCGGGAACAGCGCGATGGCCGGGATGCCCAGATTAAAAAGCTGATATGCTTCTTCAAGCAATAAATCCAGGGAGAGTCTTTCTACGCCCGGCATGGATGAGATGGATTCCCGTTGATTTGAGCCTTCAGCGACAAACATCGGATAAATCAAATCATCAACAGATAAGTTGTTTTCGCGCATTAAACGACGGGAAAAGTCGTTATAACGCATTCTTCTCATGCGTGTTTGAGGAAAATTGATGTTATTATATGTCATCTTATCCTTAAGCTGTAAGGTTTGGAAAATCTTAAATCTCTGTAGAGACATTGCAGTGAAACATCTCTATTTTGAGTGCAGATTTAAGTACAGAGGATTTATTGTATCAGGGATATCACTCTGATATTTGAAGAGTGAATACATCCGTCAGTTTGATTTTAGAGGGTTTTATGAAAGCTAAGCAAGTTACAATATTCAGTTTATTGGCTGTATTACTCAGTTTAATACCTGTCACTAAGGTGATCGCAGCTGATTTATTGCCGCCACAACAGGCAATACAAGTGGCCTCTGCAAAATTACAGGAAAAACTGCAAGATAAGTCGTTTACCAAAGATTTTTCCAAAATTACGCAA
This sequence comes from Methylobacter sp., assembly GCF_036845245.1. Classification (NCBI taxonomy): domain Bacteria; kingdom Pseudomonadati; phylum Pseudomonadota; class Gammaproteobacteria; order Methylococcales; family Methylococcaceae; genus Methylobacter; species Methylobacter sp. Next base: position 2,485 of record NZ_DAIUEH010000081.1, on the reverse strand, counting down.
TTCGTTAATGAAGTCATTTATCCGCATACTGATTTCGACAGAATTTCAGAATTAGTTTTGGGTAAAATCTGGAAAACAGCAACTAATGATGAACGCGATCGTTTTAAGCATGAATTTCAAACCCTGCTGGTAAGAACCTATTCCCGCGCTTTTGTAGAATTTCATGATTGGTCAGTTCGTTTTCTGCCTCTTGAAATGGGTAGTGATGATAAAAAAGTTATTGTAAAAACCGAAGTGTTACAACCCGGCATACAGCCTATCGGCGTTAATTACAGGATGCTGCTGAGTGATGGCGAATGGAAAGCCTACGATATTATGATTGAAGGTGTAAGTTTAGTGACCAATTACCGCAGTACGTTCAGTAATGAAGTTCAAACCAAAGGTTCATTGAGCGCGGTTATTGAAGGGCTGGTTAAACGTAATGCCGAAGCGTTGGCGGCAAAACCGGCAGCGAATTCTTAACGCATTGCGAAAACATGTTACACCACTCTGTAGGGGCGGCTTTAGTCGCCCGGAGCGAATGAACTTACCCCTACAGCTGCCGCCCGTTCCGCCCCGCACGACTTTATTTCTTAAACCATGAATTCCCCGAAAGACTCCATTTATGCCAGCCCCATCGGGGAAATCGGCGCTTTTAAATTTGACGAAACAGTAGCCGGCGTCTTTCCTGATATGATTCAACGCTCAGTTCCCGGTTATAGCGCAATTATTTCGGCGATAGGTCTTTTGGCCGGGCGTTTTGCCCGTGAGCATAGCGTCTGTTACGATCTGGGCTGCTCGCTGGGCGCCGCGACCTTGTCGATGCGTCACCAGATTGAAGCTGGAAACTGTCGCATTATTGCCGTTGATAATTCCGAAGCGATGGTGACGGGTTTTCAGGAAATATTAAAAAATGATCAGGCACCAGTTACAGTCGATGTGCTGTGTGCCGACATTCGTGAGGTTGCGATTGAGAATGCCTCCGTCGTAGTCTTAAACTTTACCCTCCAGTTTATTCCGCTTGAAGACCGGCTCGGTTTCTTGCAAAAAATCTATTGGGGACTTTTGCCCGGCGGCATTTTAATCCTGTCGGAAAAACTCAAATTTGATGATGATCGGCAGCAGGAATTGCAAATAGAAATGCATCACGCCTTTAAAAAAGCGCAAGGTTACAGTGACCTGGAAATCAGCCAGAAACGCACCGCGCTGGAAAATGTGCTGATTCCTGAAACTTTCGCCCAGCACCAGAGCCGTTTGCGCCAAGTTGGTTTCAGCAGTGCCGAAGTCTGGTTTCAATACTTTAATTTCGCCTCGATCATTGCGTTGAAATGATTAACTATCAACCCTTATACAATGCACTGATCGACGCCAAGGCCGAAGCTTGGGCAAATATTCTGCCCGAGCAGCTTGAGCGAGGCTTTGATCAGTCCAGGCATGGTAATCTTGCGCAGTGGCAGGCTTTGGTCGATAGCGTGCCGGAATTGCCCACCGAACATCGTGTGCTGGATGCCGATGCGGTGCAAATCGGCAGTGCGGATGACTTGGTCAACGACAGTGAGAACGTGCATTGTAGGAGCGAATTCATTCGCCTTGAAGAACAATTAAAATCTCTGCATCCCTGGCGCAAAGGCCCCTACAATTTATTCGGCATCCCCATAGACACCGAATGGCGCTCGGATTGGAAGTGGAACAGGGTAAAAAATCATATCGCGCCGCTGGAACACCGGCTGGTATTGGATGTTGGTTGCGGCAATGGCTATCACTGCTGGCGCATGCTTGGTGCCGGAGCAAAAACAGTCGTCGGCATTGACCCGATGATGCTCAATGTGATGCAGTTTCAGCTGATCAGGAAATTGTACGGCGAAGCGCCGGTTTACGTCCTGCCGATGGGCATAGAAGAGATGCCTTATGGCCTCAAGGCATTCGACACGGTATTTTCGATGGGCGTGTTGTACCATCGCCGTTCGCCTATCGAACATCTGATGGAATTAAGAGACTGCCTGCGACCCAGCGGCGAGCTGGTGCTGGAAACCCTGGTTATCGACGGAGGCTTGGGTCAAGTCTTACTGCCGGAAGACCGTTACGCCAGAATGCGCAACGTCTGGTTCCTGCCCAGCTGCGACACCTTGGTCAGTTGGCTAAAGCGCTGCGGCTTTAAAAATATCCGCGTGGTTGACGTGACCGTAACCAGTATCGAAGAACAGCGGACTACGGAGTGGATGACATTTCACTCGCTGAAAGATTTTTTGGATGCGGAAAATCCGCAACTGACCAGCGAAGGCTTGCCGGCGCCGAAACGGGCTATTGTTATTGCTAATGTGATGTAGGCCGGAAACGCCAGTTCTTGCTGTTGCTCGAACCAGCTTATTCCAGCCTACAGAGCTACTCATGATTCAATAAGTACCAGCTAAAGAAAGCGCGGCCTTTATCTGTCAAATTGATGTACCCAAGATTGCTAGTAGTCAGTCATATTGAAGCGAAGCGATAATTTGTGATATAGCTATTG